>NZ_JBHTTQ010000091.1:0-30085 GCF_042794475.1 Streptomyces sp. NPDC056527 | reverse complement strand
GCGCAGCACGGCATCGCCGTGCTGCGCCTTCACGCGTGTCGGGCGTCGCGCGCCTCAGGCGCGCAGCTTCGCGGTCGCCGCGGCGCGGGCGGTGGCCACGGCCTCCGACTCCTTCGGCATACCGAGGCCGGCGGACTTCATCGCGAGGCCGATGGCACCGCCGAGGAAGACGACTCCCATGCCGGCCCAGAAGCCGGCCTGGTTGGCCGCCACCATGAAGACTCCGGCGATGCAGAAGCCGATGAAGGAGATGATGACACCGGTCCAGGCGGCCGGGGTGTGTCCGTGGGCGCTGCCCGCCATGAGTTGCTCCTCGTTGCTGTTGCTCGGTGGTGGCTCGGGGTGAGGTCTCGCATGCGAGGACGCTCTCCCCCGGACTTCGTCCGGGGACGCCCCCGCCACATTGTCCCGCACACCGGGGCTCGGGGATGAATCGGGGGTGGCCCGACGATCACGCGTCGCGCCAGGTCTCCGGGCTCAGTCCTCGTGGGTCGGGTCCTCGCCGCGGTCGAGGGCCTTCCACAGGTCCTCCGGCCGGTCCGACGCGGCTCCGGCGCCGGCCCCGGCGCCGGTCGCCTTGCGTGCGGCGCGCGGCGTGCCGGAGCGCTCGTAGCGTCCGCCCATCGCCGGCCAGCTCTTCCCGTACCGCAGGGCGAGTAGGCCCGCGGCGAGGATGAGCAGCGCTCCGGCGGCGGTGACGTACGGCCAGGCGGTGTGCGTCAGGCCGGCCACCGAGGCGGCCGTGTCGCCGGTGATGCGCGCGGCCTCCGTGTCCAGGGCGTCGGCGTCGGACGCGCCGAGGAACGCGGCGAGCGCCGCGCCCGCGCCGGTGAGCGCGAGCAGGCCGGCGACCAGGGTGCGCCCGGCGCGGCGGACGGCGAAGACGGCGACGAGCGCGGCCAGGCCGACTATGGCGAGGGCCGTCGGCACACCGGTGACGGTGCCGCCGTCGGCCTCGACGGGAACGGTGCCTCCGCCCACCGACGCCGTGCCCTCGGCCCAGATCTGGCCCGTGGACAGAAGCACGACGGTGGCACCGAGGGCGCCGAGCAGAAGGGCCGCGGCCAGGCTGCGGCGGCCGCCGGACGAGGCGGCCGCGCCGCCCACGCGCGCGGCTCGGGGCTGGGGTACGGGAACAGCACTCACGTACCCCACTATCCCTTACGCCGTCACGCGCCGTTCATCCGGTTGGCCGTGTGGACGGCTCGGAGGACCGCGGCCGCCTTGTTGCGGCACTCGTTGTCCTCGGCGACCGGGTCCGAGTCGGCGACGACACCTGCTCCGGCCTGCACATACGCGGTGCCGTCACGCAGCAGGGCCGTACGGATGGCGATGGCCGTGTCGGAGTCGCCGGCGAAGTCGAGGTATCCGACACACCCGCCGTAGAGACCGCGCCGGGACGGTTCCAGCTCCTCGATGATCTGCATGGCGCGCGGCTTCGGCGCGCCCGAGAGGGTGCCGGCCGGGAAGCAGGCCGTGAGGACGTCGAACGCGGTCTTCCCCTCGGCGACCCGCCCGGTCACCGTCGACACGATGTGCATGACGTGCGAGTACCGCTCGATCGACATGAAGTCGACGACCTCCACCGAGCCGGGCTCGCAGACCCGGCCGAGGTCGTTGCGGCCGAGGTCGACGAGCATCAGGTGCTCGGCCCGCTCCTTGGGGTCGGCGAGCAGCTCCTCGGCGAGGTCGTGGTCCTCCTGCGGGGTGGCGCCGCGGTGCCGGGTGCCGGCGATGGGGTGGACCATCGCGTGCCCGTCCTCGACCTTGACCAGCGCCTCGGGGCTGGATCCGACGACGTCGAAGCCGTTCTCGAAGCGGAAGAGGTACATGTACGGCGACGGGTTGGTGGCCCGCAGCACCCGGTACACGTCGAGCGCGGAGGCTCGGCAGGGGGTCTCGAAGCGCTGCGAGGGGACCACCTGGAAGGCCTCGCCGGCCCGGATCCGCTCCTTGATGTCCTCGACGGCCTCCTGGTAGGCCGGGCCGCCCCACAGGGCGGAGAACTCCGGCAGCTCGGAGGCGGGCAGCGCGGCGGGCGGGCTGGCCACCGGGCGGGCCAGGTCGGCCTGCATCGTGTCGAGCCGGGCGACGGCGTCGGCGTAGGCCTCGTCGACGCCGGTCTCCAGGTCGTTGTGGTTGATCGCGTTGGCGATGAGCAGGACCGTGCCGTCCCAGTGGTCCAGGACCGCGAGGTCGCTGGTGAGCAGCATGGTCAGCTCGGGGAGCTCCAGGTCGTCCCGGGTGGAGTCGCCGATGCGCTCCAGGCGGCGGACGATGTCGTACCCGAGGTAGCCGACCATGCCGCCGGTGAAGGGCGGCATCCCGGACGCGAGGTCGCGCGGAGTGTGCAGGGCCTCGACGGTGGCGCGCAGCGCCTGGAGGGGGTCGCCGTCGGTGGGGACGCCGACGGGCGGGGTGCCGAGCCAGTGCGCTTGGCCGCCGCGGACGGTGAGGGTGGCGTCGCTGCGGACACCGATGAAGGAGTAGCGCGACCAGGAACGGCCGTTCTCCGCGGACTCGAGGAGGAAGGTGCCGGGGCGTTCGGCGGCGAGCTTGCGGTAGAGCCCGACCGGGGTGTCGCCGTCCGCGAGGAGCCGGCGGCTGACAGGGATCACGCGGCGGTCGGCCGCCAGCTTGCGGAACGTCTCGAGGTCCATGGCGGCTGACCTTACTGGGAGAGCGGGAGCACGTCGGCGTCGAAGCAGGTGCGGGCGCCGGTGTGGCAGGCGGCGCCGACCTGGTCGACCTTGACCAGCACGGTGTCGGCGTCGCAGTCGAGGGCGACGGACTTGACGTGCTGGACGTGGCCGGAGGTGTCGCCCTTGACCCAGTACTCCTGGCGGCTGCGCGACCAGTAGGTGCAGCGGCCGGTGGTGAGGGTGCGGTGGAGGGCCTCGTCGTCCATCCAGCCGAGCATGAGCACCTCGCCGGTGTCGTACTGCTGGGCGATGGCCGGGACGAGTCCGTCCGGGCTGCGCTTGAGGCGGACGGCGATGGCCGGGTCGAGATTGCTGCTCATGCGGCCATTGTGCCGTGGTCGGCGGGGCTGTCCGGCGGACGTCCACTGGGCGGACCGGTGGCGCCGGTCGTACGCTGGCGAACATGTCGACCCATGCCAAGCGTGAACGGTTGTTGCTCGCCGATCTGTTGGAGGCGGCGGGGCCCGATGCCGCGACGCTCTGCGAGGGCTGGCGGACCCAGGACCTGGCGGCCCATGTGGTGGTGCGCGAGCGCCGCCCGGACGCGGCCGCGGGGACGCTCGTCCCGTTGCTGAAGGACCGCCTGGAACGGGTGCAGGCGGAGTTCGCCGAGAAGCCGTACGAGGAGCTGATCCAGCTCATCCGTACGGGTCCCCCGCGGATGTCGCCGTTCACCATCAAGCAGGTGGACGAGGGGGCGAACATCGTCGAGTTCTACGTCCACGCGGAGGACGTCCGGCGCGCCCAGCCTGACTGGTCGCCGCGCGAGCTGGACCCGGTCTTCTCGGACGCGCTCTGGTCCCGACTGGAGAAGGGCGCCCGGCTCCTCGGCCGGAGGGCCCCGGTGGGTCTGGTGCTGCGCCGCCCGAACGGCCAGACGGCGGTGGCCCACCGCGGCACGCCGGTGGTGACGGTCTCCGGCGAGCCGGGTGAGCTGACCATGTTCGTCTTCGGCCGCCAGGACGCGGCGAAGGTGGAGCTGGACGGGGAGCAGGACGCGATCGACCGACTGCACGAGACGAAGCAGCTGGGCATCTGAGCCGAGGGCCCCGCGGCCACCGAGGCCCCGGGGCCGACGTGCCCTCGGCTCCGGCGCGCGGCCGCGGCCGTGGGTCTGAGACCCCGGGTCCCAGGTCCCGGCCCCCAGGCCCGGGGGACCCGGGCGGCTGGTCGTGCCTGGGGCGGCGACCCCCGGCTTCTCCACCCCCCGGGCTCCGGTCCCCCGCCCCCAGGCCGGGGGACCCGGGCGCGTGGTCGTGGCCCGGGGCTCCCGGCTTCTCCACCCCCGCGCCCTCAGGCCCGTCGTGCCGCGCCGGGTAGTTCCGCGCGGCGCAGGGAACGGACGGAGAGTCCGAACACGCCCGCCAGGGCGCAGACCGCGGCGCTGGCGGTGTACACCGGGAGGAGTCCCCACAGGCCCACCGCCGCGCCCGTGAGGGGGAAGCTCAGCGGGGCGATGCCCAGGCTGAAGAGGCTGGACACGGCCGTGACGCGCCCGAGGTAGGCGGGGTCGCACTCCGTCTGGGTGAGCGCTCCGCACAGCGCGCCGCTCAGGCCGGCGAGCAGGCCGACGGAGACGGAGACGGCCACGGCGACGGGCAGCTGCGGCACGTACGCGAGGGCGCCGATCGATCCCGCGCCGAGGGTGATCGTCCAGGCCATGACGGCCCCGGCGCGGGGTATCCGGCCCCGTACGGTCAGCAGCAGGGAGGCGGCGGCCGCTCCCGCGCCGAATCCGGCGAGGACCCAGCCGATGCCGGCGGCGCCCCAGCCGCGCTCGTCGGCGAGGAGTGCGAGACCGACGTTGAGGGGGCCGACGAAGCCGAGGTCGCTGAGCGCGACGACGATCATCAGCGGGCCGAGGACCCGGTGGCGGCGGATGTAGCGCAGTCCGTCGACGAGGTCGCGCAGGGCGGTGCCGTCGCGGGAGGGCTCGTCGCCGGGCAGTGGACGGATCCGGAGCTTCAGGAGCAGCGGCAGGGAGAAGGCGAAGAGGAGTCCGGCAGCTCCGAACGCGGCGGCCGGTCCGCCGAGGGCTACGGCGAGGCCGCCGAGCGGGGCGCCGAGGACGAGTCCGGCGCGGTAGGCGAGGCCGCGCATCCCCTGGACGCGGGCGAGCTGGTCGCGCGGAGCGATCCGCGGCGGCAGGGCTCCCACGGCGGGCAGGAAGAGGGCGTCGACGACGCCGAAGACGAGGGCGACGGCGGCGAGCAACCAGAGGGCCGGGCTGGTCAGGAGGAGGAGCGCGGCCACGGCGAGGACGACGAGGCAGCGGGCGGTGTCGGAGAGGAGGACGACCCGGCGCGGTCCGAAGCGGTCGGCGATCACTCCCCCGCCGAGCATCAGCAGGGCGCGCGGTACGGCGCTGACGGCCATGACGAGCCCGGCCTCCGCGGGGGTGCCGCCGCGGACGGCGGCCCAGGACAGGGCGAGGTGGTAGACGCTGTCGCCGAGCGTGGAGGCGGTGTAGGCGCCGAGCCAGCGCAGGACGTTCGGGTCACGGTGCGCGGGGACGGCGGGGCGGGCCGGGGTCTCGGTGAGCGCCGTCATGAGCGGTAGGGGAAGCCGTGGAGGTGGACGGCGACGTTCTCGCGGCCTTCGGTGTCGCCGGCCTGCTCGGCGGCGCGGGCCTGGGTGTCGTACTTCCGCAGTACGGCGTCGAGCTCCTCGCCGAGCGCGGCGAGTTCGGCGGCGGTCAGGCGTGGCAGCCACTCGGAGCTGATGGAGGCGGAGCGCCACTCGTCGGACCAGGTCAGCCGCTCGTCGAGGAAGCGACGGTGGAGTTCGGCCCGCTGTTCGTTGATCGTGCGGCCGAGGGCGTCGCTCGCGGCGGCCAGCTCGGGGGTCCCCCGGACGTCCTCGTCGCGGATGCTGACCCCGTACGAGCTGGGCTGCCACCAGCGTTCGCGGCCGTCGGCGGAGTGCCCCTCGGCCTCCTCGATGAGGCCGTGCTCGGCCAGCTTGCGCAGGTGGTAGCTGACGAGGGAGACCGCCTCGTCGACCTGGTCGGCGAGTTGGGACGCGGTGGCGGTACGGGCCACGAAAAGGGCGCGGTAGAGGCGCATCCGCAGTGGGTGCGAGATGGCTTTGAGGGTGCCTAGGTCGGTGATCCGGCGGTTCTCCTGCGAAGTCATGTCCACGACCGTAGATACGAAAGGAATCTTGCGCAACAGAATTTGCACAAATAATCCTGTCTATCGGGCCAAGAGAAAGGCCCCCTTCCGGGGGCCCTTCCGTGGCCTGGCTCAGCGGACCGGGTGGCCCGCCTCTCGCAGCGCGCCCTTGACCTGCGAGATCCGCAGGTCGCCGAAGTGGAAGACCGAGGCCGCGAGCACCGCGTCGGCGCCCGCCTCGATCGCCGGCGGGAAGTCGGAGAGCTTGCCCGCTCCCCCGCTCGCGATCACCGGCACGGTCACGTGCTTGCGCACGGCCGCGATCATCTCGGTGTCGTAGCCGTCCTTCGTGCCGTCCGCGTCCATCGAGTTGAGCAGGATCTCGCCCGCGCCCAGCTCGGCGGCCCGGTGCGCCCACTCGACGGCGTCGATGCCGGTGCCCTTGCGGCCGCCGTGCGTCGTCACCTCGAAGGAGCCGGAGGCCGTGCGCCGGGCGTCGACCGAGAGCACGAGCACCTGACGGCCGAAACGCTCCGCGATCTCGCGGATCAGCTCGGGCCTGGCGATGGCGGCCGTGTTCACGCCCACCTTGTCGGCCCCGGCGCGCAGCAGCTTGTCGACGTCCTCCGCGGCCCGCACCCCGCCGCCCACGGTCAGCGGGATGAAGACCTGCTCGGCGGTGCGGCGCACCACGTCGTAGGTCGTCTCGCGGTTGCCGGAGGAGGCGGTGATGTCGAGGAAGGTCAGCTCGTCGGCGCCCTCGGCGTCGTACAGCTTCGCCATCTCGACGGGGTCGCCCGCGTCGCGCAGGTTCTGGAAGTTGACGCCCTTGACGACCCGGCCGTTGTCCACGTCCAGACAGGGGATCACCCGTACGGCGAGGCTCATTCCGCACCACTCCTGTACGCCTCGACCTCGACCTCGACGACCAGACTCGGGTCGACGAAACCGGACACGATGATCATCGATGCCGCCGGACGGACGGCGTCGAACAGCTCCTTGTGGGCGCGGCCGACCTCGTCCACGTCACGCGCGTGGGTGATGTACATCCGGGTCCGTACGACGTCCTCCGGGCCCAGATCGAGCTTCTTGAGCGCGTCGAAGGCCACGTTGAAGGAGTTGATCGTCTGCTCGTACGGACCTCCGCCGGCGATCTGGCCGCCGATCACCGACGTACAGCCGGAGACGAGGACCAGACCGTTCGGCAGTTCCACCGCGCGGGAGTAGCCGAACTGCTCCTCCCAGGGAGCGCCGGTCACCACCTTGCGGACGGCGTCGGTCATACGGAAGCCACCGCCTCCAGGGCCTCTTCCAGGGTGAACGCCTCGGCGTACAGCGCCTTGCCGACGATCGCGCCCTCCACGCCCAGCGGCACCAGGCCGGACAGGGCGCGCAGGTCGTCCAGGGACGACACGCCGCCGGAGGCGACGACGGGCTTGTCGGTCGCGGCGCAGACGTTCTTCAGGAGCTCCAGGTTCGGGCCCTGGAGCGTGCCGTCCTTGGCGATGTCGGTGACGACGTAGCGGGCGCAACCCTCGGAGTCGAGGCGCGCGAGCGTCTCGTACAGGTCGCCGCCGTCGCGGGTCCAGCCGCGGCCGCGGAGCGTGGTGCCGCGCACGTCGAGGCCGACCGCGATCTTGTCGCCGTGCTCCGCGATGACCTTGGCGACCCACTCGGGGGTCTCCAGCGCGGCGGTGCCCAGGTTGACGCGGGTGCAGCCGGTGGCGAGGGCGGCGGCGAGCGAGGCGTCGTCGCGGATGCCGCCGGAGAGCTCGACCTTGATGTCCATGGCCTTGGCGACCTCGGCGATCAGCTCACGGTTGTCCCCGGTGCCGAAGGCGGCATCGAGGTCGACCAGGTGCAGCCACTCGGCGCCGGAGCGCTGCCAGGCGAGGGCGGCCTCGAGCGGGGAGCCGTAGGAGGTCTCCGTACCGGACTCACCGTGCACGAGGCGGACGGCCTGGCCGTCGCGGACGTCGACGGCGGGGAGGAGTTCAAGCTTCTGAGCCATGATCAGAGGGTCTCGATCCAGTTGGTGAGCAGCTGTGCTCCGGCGTCGCCGGACTTCTCGGGGTGGAACTGGGTCGCCCACAGGGCGCCGTTCTCGACGGCCGCGACGAACGGCTCGCCGTGGGTGGCCCAGGTGACCTTGGGGGCACGCATGTTGGGGTTGCCGACCTCCAGGCTCCACTCGCGCACCGCGTAGGAGTGCACGAAGTAGAACCGGGCGTCGGCGTCGAGGCCCGCGAACAGCTCGCTGTCCTCGGGCGCGTCGACGGTGTTCCAGCCCATGTGGGGGACGACCGGGGCGTTCAGCGGCTCGACCGTACCGGGCCACTCGTCGAGACCGTCGGTCTCCACGCCGTGCTCGATGCCACGAGCGAAGAGGATCTGCATGCCGACGCAGATGCCCATCACGGGACGGCCGCCGGAGAGCCGGCGGTCGATGATCCACTCGCCGCGCGCGTCCTTGAGGCCCTTCATGCAGGCGGAGAAGGCACCGACGCCGGGGACGAGGAGCCCGTCGGCGTTCATGGCCTTGTCGTAGTCCCGGGTGATCTCGACCTCGGCGCCGACATGGGCGAGGGCGCGCTCGGCGGAGCGGACGTTGCCGAAGCCGTAGTCGAAGACGACGACCTTCTTGGGGGTACTCGCAGTGCTCATACCGCTCATTCCCAGATTCCCTGGATCCGAAGGACGCCCGCGACCAGGCACATCGCGGAGGCGATGGCGAGGACGACGATCACGCCCTTGGGCAGCTTCTGCTTGGAGAAGGAGTACACACCGCCGGCGAGGAAGAGCCCGACGACGATGAGGATGGTGGAGAGGCCGGTCATGGAGTTAGAGCGCGCCCTTCGTGGAAGGCAGGATGCCGGCCGCGCGCGGATCGCGTTCGGAGGCGTAGCGCAGGGCCCGGGCCAGCGCCTTGAACTGGCACTCCACGATGTGGTGGGCGTTGCGCCCGTACGGCACGTGGATGTGGAGCGCGATCTGGGCCTGCGCGACGAAGGACTCGAAGATGTGCCGGGTCATCGTCGTGTCGTAGGAGCCGATCATCGGCGCCATGTTCTCGGGCTCGGTGTGCACCAGGTAGGGGCGGCCGGAGAGGTCGACGGTCACCTGGGCGAGCGACTCGTCCAGCGGGACGGTGCAGTTGCCGAAGCGGTAGATGCCGACCTTGTCGCCGAGCGCCTGCTTGAAGGCGGCGCCGAGGGCGAGGGCGGTGTCCTCGATGGTGTGGTGCGAGTCGATGTGCAGGTCGCCGTCGGTCTTGACGGTGAGGTCGAACAGACCGTGGCGGCCCAGCTGGTCGAGCATGTGGTCGTAGAAGCCGACGCCGGTGGCGACGTCGACCTTTCCGGTGCCGTCGAGGTCTATCTCGACGACGACGGAGGTCTCCTTGGTGGTGCGCTCGACTCTTCCAACGCGGCTCATGAGCTCTGCTCCTTCTTCAGTGCGCGAACCGCATCGAGGAACGCGTCATTCTCTTCGGGGGTGCCGGCGGTGACCCGCAGCCAGCCCGGTACGCCGTTGTCCCGGACCAGGACGCCCCGGTCGAGGATCTTCCGCCAGGCCGTGTGGGAGCCCTCGGCTCCGTCGAAGCGGCCGAACTGGACGAAGTTGGCGTCGGACTCGGTGACCTCGTAGCCGATCGCCCGCAGCTCGGTGACCAGGCGGTCCCGCTCGGTCTTGAGCTGCTCGACGTACCCGAGAAGCGTATCGGTGTGCTCCAGGGCGGCGAGGGCGGTGGCCTGGGTGACGGCGGAGAGGTGGTACGGCAGCCGTACGAGCTGCACGGCGTCGACCACGGCCGGGTGGGCGGCCAGATAGCCCAGGCGCAGACCGGCCGCGCCGAAGGCCTTGGACATCGTGCGGGAGACGACCAGGTTGGGTCGGCCCTCGATCAGCGGCAGCAGGGAGTCCCGGTGGCTGAACTCGACGTACGCCTCGTCGACGACGACGAGGGACGGCTTGGCGGCCTGGGCCGCCTCGTACAGCGCGAGGACGGTCTCGGCCTCGACGGCGGTGCCCGTGGGGTTGTTGGGCGAGGTGATGAAGACGACGTCCGGGCGGTTCTCGGAGATCGCCTCCTCGGCCGCCTCGACGTCGATGGTGAAGTCCTCGTTGCGCGGGCCGGAGATCCAGCCGGTGCCGGTGCCGCGCGCGATCAGCGCGTGCATCGAGTACGAGGGCTCGAAGCCGATGGCCGTACGGCCCGGGCCGCCGAAGGTCTGCAGCAGCTGCTGGAGGACCTCGTTGGAGCCGTTGGCGGCCCAGACGTTCTCGAGCGCGATCGGGTGCTTTCCGGTACGGGTGAGGTAGCGGGCGAGCTCGGTCCGCAGCTCGATCGCGTCCCGGTCCGGGTAGCGGTTGAGGCCGCGGGCGGCCTCGGCGACCCGCTCCGCGATCCGGGCCACCAGGGGCTCGGGAAGCGGGTACGGGTTCTCGTTGGTGTTCAGCTGGACGGGCACATCGAGCTGCGGCGCGCCGTAGGGCGTCTTGCCCTTCAGCTCGTCGCGGATCGGGAGGTCGTCGATCCGGATGGTGTCGTTCGAGGTCACTTGCTTTCAGGCACCTTCCAACCGAACCGGGCCTTGAGCGCGGCACCGTGCGCGGGCAGGTCCTCGGCCTCGGCGAGGGTGACCACGTGGTGGGTGACCTCGGCGAGGGCGTCCCGGGTGTAGTCCACGATGTGGACGCCGCGCAGGAAGGACTGCACGGACAGGCCCGAGGAGTGGCAGGCGCACCCGCCGGTGGGCAGTACGTGGTTGGAGCCGGCGCAGTAGTCGCCCAGGGAGACGGGCGCCCAGGGGCCGACGAAGATCGCGCCCGCGTTGCGGACGCGGTCGGCGCGGGCGGCGGCGTCCGCGGTCTGGATCTCCAGGTGCTCGGCGCCGTACGCGTCGACGACCTTGAGGCCGTCCTCCAGGTCGCTGACGAGGACGATCGCGGACTGCTTTCCGGCCAGGGCCGGGACGATCCGGTCGTCGATGTGCTTGGTGGCGGCGACCTGGGTCTTCAGCTCGGCCTCGGTGGCCTCGGCCAGCTCCTCGGAGTCGGTGACGAGGACGGCGGCGGCCATCGGGTCGTGCTCGGCCTGGCTGATCAGGTCGGCGGCGACGTGCACGGGGTCGGCGGTGGAGTCGGCGAGGATCGCGATCTCCGTCGGGCCGGCCTCGGCGTCGATGCCGATGCGGCCGGTGAAGTACCGCTTGGCCGCGGCGACCCAGATGTTGCCGGGGCCGGTGACCATGTTGGCGGGGGCGCAGGACTCGGTGCCGTACGCGAACATCGCGACGGCCTGGGCGCCGCCGGCGGCGTACACCTCGTCGACGCCGAGCAGCGCGCACGCGGCGAGGATCGTCGGGTGCGGCAGGCCCCCGAACTCCTTCTGCGGCGGGGACGCGAGCGCGACGGACTCGACGCCCGCCTCCTGCGCCGGGACGATGTTCATGATCACGGAGGAGGGGTAGACGGAGCGGCCGCCGGGCGCGTAGAGGCCGACGCGCTGGACCGGGATCCACTTCTCGGTGACGGTGCCGCCGGGCACGACCTGGGTGGTGTGCGTCGAGCGGCGCTGGGCGCGGTGGACGATCCTGGTGCGCCGGATGGACTCCTCGAGGGCCGCGCGGACGGCCGGGTCGAGCTGCTCCAGGGCCTCGGCGAGCGCCTCGGCCGGCACGCGGACGTGCTCCAGCTTCACACCGTCGAACTTCTCCGCGTACTCGACCAGGGCCGCATCGCCACGATGATGGACGTCCTCGCAGATGGGCCGCACCTTCTCCAGGGCGGCTTCCACGTCGAACTCGGCACGGGGCAGCAGGTCGCGCAGTGCGCCACCCTCGGGGAGGGCGTCGCCGCGCAGGTCGATACGAGAGATCACGGGTCAATTCTCGCAGACGCCCCACAAGCGCCGGACGTCCGTATCACTGGCTGATACGAGCCACATTGGCGTCTTGTCGCCACAGCTGACCGTTAGCGTTCAGTCCGTCACTCAGCGGGAAGAACGGCTGTACGAATCCAGGGAAGCGGATTCGTGGAAAGCGAGGGGGCGGCAGTGACCGAGCCGCACGATGACGAAATGCCGGACGGCCTCACGGGCCCGGAGCGGGTCATGTGGCGGGCCTTCCGGATCGGCAGGACCTGCGATCTGAGCGAGGGGGACGCGGCGCGGGACGATCCCTTCGGCCCGCATGTGTGGGGCGACGCGCGCAGTGTGCGCGCCGACGTGGTGGCTCTGCTGCTGCTCGACGGGCCGCCGCCGCGGTCCGGGCGGGTCGCGGCGCTCAAGCTGCGCGGCGTGCGGATCACGGGCGGGCTCAATCTCGCCGGCGGTGAGATACGCCCGTACGTGGAGCTGAACCGCTGCCGGTTCGAGCAGGAGATCGTGCTTCCGGAGGCCCACTTCGGGACGGTGCGGATGGTGGAGTGCGCGATACCCCGCTTGGAGGCGGCGCGGCTGCACACCCAGGGCGATCTGCATCTGCCGCGCTGCCGGGTGGAGCGGGGCATCCGGCTCACGGACGCGCAGATCGGCACGGATCTGCTGCTCAACCAGATCCAGGTGTGGCCGGACCGGCGCGGCCGGGCGATCACGGCGGACGGGCTGGTGGTGGCGCAGGACCTCCAGGCCGAGCTGATCGAGACGTACGGCGAGCTGAGTCTGCGCGGGGCGAAGGTGGGCGTGTCGCTGAGCCTGCGCGGCAGCGTGCTGCGCGGTGCGCAGCAGCGCCGCGCGCTGAACGCACCGCAGCTGACGGTGGAGCGCTCGCTCTATCTGAACGCGGCATGGGTGTACGAGGGCTCGGGGAACGCCACGGCCACTCCCCCGTACGGCATCGGGTACACACCGGTGCAAGGAGCACGGCGCAAGCCGGTCGAGTGCCATGGCGGGGTGCGGCTGGACGACGGCCGGTTCGGTGACGCGGTGGACCTGCACTACGCGCGGTTCGTGCTGGACGGGGCGCGGCGGGAGCAGGTGTCGCTGCGCCGGATCGTCACCCCGGAGCTGCGGTTCAACGGGGAGCCGCCGGAGGAGGGTCGGGTCGTGCTCAACGGCGCGAAGGTCGTGACGCTGATCGACCTCTCCACGAGCTGGCCGGGCCCCGGCGGTCTGTCGATGAACGGCTTCGTCTACGAGAACCTCGTGCCGTACGGGCACTTCCCGCTGGCGCGGCGGCTCGAATGGGTGGCGGCGGCGACCCCGGAGTACGCCCCGGAGCCGTACGAACGCCTGGCGACGGTGCTGCGCAACAGCGGGGAGGACGCGGACGCCCGGGAGGTGCTGCTCGCCAAGCAGAGACGGCGCCGGGAGACGCTGCCGGTGGCCGGGAAGCTCTGGGGGTACCTCCAGGACTGGACCGTGGCGTACGGCTACCGGCCGGGGCGGGCCGCCCTGTGGATGGCGGTGCTGTGGGCGGCGGGGGCGCTCGCCTTCTCCCGCTACGACCCGGTGCCGCTGAAGCCGGAGGAGTCGCCGAACTGGAGCGCCACGCTGTACGCGCTGGACCTGCTGCTGCCGGTGATCAACCTGGGCCAGGACGGCTACTGGCGCCTGGAGGGCTTCTGGCAGTGGGCCGCGACGGTGCTCATCCTCCTGGGCTGGGTGCTGGCGACGACGGTGGCGGCGGGGGCGTCGCGGTTGCTGCGGCGGGGGTGACGGATGTGACGTGAGGGGCGGATTCTGCCGCCCCTCACCCCTTTCTTTACCCTGTCTTGACCTCGTGCAGGACAACTTTCCCGCCGCTACCAAAGCTTCACAGTCCCCCACTGGCGCCGCTCCCACCTGCGGTTTTCAATGGTCCGCACGATGTCATTGCTCCGCGCCCTGATCGGCACCGCCCGTATGGTCCGGCACAGCCCGCGGCTCGTCGCCGCACTGCCGCCGGACGACGACGTGCTGCTCGACGCGCCGGACGATCGGCTCGCCCCGGCGCTGGTGGCCGCCGCCCTCGCCGACCCCGAGCCCGCCGCCAAGCTGCTCGCGACCACCCGGGACGCCGCCGAGTGGGAGAAGCGGGACCGGTACGTGGCCAGACTCGCCACCTTCGCGTACAGCCGTGACGAGTGGCTGGTCCACTGGCTGGCCGTCTCGCCCCGCGACCCGGACGCGCTGCTCGTCAAGGCGGAGCTCGCGGTCCGCAGGGCCTGGGGTTCGCCGGCCCGCTCCGAGCGGCTGCGCGAGCTCGGGCCGCTGATCGACGCGGCCGCGGAAGCCTCGCCCGGCGACCCGGTGCCGTGGCGGCTCGCCCTGGACCACGCGCGGGGCACGCACGCGGGCAACGCGGTGTTCGAGTCGCTGTGGGAACAGGCCGTGCGCCGCTCCCCGCACCACTACGGGTGTCACATCGCCGCGCTCCGCTATCTGTCGGCCCAGTGGTACGGCTCGCACCGCGAGTGCTTCGACTTCGCCGAGCAGGCAGCCGAGGACGCGCCGCCCGGCTCGCTGGCCCGGGCGCTCCCGGTCAACGCCGCCTTCGCCCAGCTGCTGGCCGGCGCCGGCCCCGTCGAGGAGGACCGGATCGACGCGGCGGCGGACCGGGGCATCGCGCTCTCGGCGGAGTACGCGGCATGCGACGCATGGCTCGCCGAGGTCCGGAACCTGCTGGTGTACGTGCTGCTCAGGCGGGGTCGCCAGGAGGAGGCGCTGGAGGAGTTCCGCCGGATCGGTCCGCATGCCACGTCGTTTCCGTGGGCGCTCGTCGGGGACGATCCGCTCGGTGGATTCCTGGAGGCGCGGGACGCGGTACGGGGCGCGGTGGCCCGCACGATCCCGCTGCGCGGAGCCGGACGTGGACGGGCCGGACGAGGCGCGCCCGACGGCCATTACGCTTGACCGCTGTGACCACCGCCAGCCTGCCACTCTTCCCGCTCAACGCGGTGCTGTTCCCGGGCCTTGTGCTGCCCCTGAACGTGTTCGAGGAGCGTTATCGCGCCATGATGCGCGAGTTGCTCAAGTCCGACGACTCGGAGCCCCGTCGCTTCGCCGTGGTCGCGATCCGCGACGGCCGCGAGGTCGCGCCGTCGGAGCCGGGGATGCCGGACCCGACGACGCAGCGGGAGAAGGGGCCCGCGGCGGGCTTCGGCCCGGACCCCATCCAGGCGTTCCACCGGGTCGGCTGCGTCGCCGACGCGGCGACGATCCGGGAGCGCTCGGACGGCAGCTTCGAGGTGATGGCCACGGGTACGACCCGGGTGAAGCTGCTGTCGGTGGACGCGAGCGGTCCGTTCCTGGTGGCCGAGATCGAGGAGATCCCGGAGGAGCAGGGCGACGAGGCGGGCACGCTGGCGGAGGGGGTGCTGCGGGCGTTCCGCACGTACCAGAAGCGGCTGGCGGGGGCGCGGGAGCGGTCGCTGACGACGAGCGACCTGCCGGACGATCCCTCGGTGGTGTCGTACCTGGTCGCGGCGGCGGCGGTGCTCGACACGCCGGCGAAGCAGCGGCTCCTGCAGGCGCCCGACACGGCGACGCGGCTGCGGGAGGAGCTGACCCTGCTGCGCACGGAGACGGCGGTGCTGCGTCATCTGCCGTCGCTGCCGGCGGTGGATCTGACGCGGGCGCCGACGAGCCCGAACTGACGAAGGATTCCTGTGGCGAAGAAGCAGAAGAAGCAGGCGGGCGGCACGCCGGCGACGGTGGCCCTGACGGCGTCGGGGACCCCGTTCACGCTCCACTCCTACGACCACGACCCGGCGTCCCCCTCCTACGGCGAGGAGGCGGCGGAGGCGCTGGGCGTCTCCCCCGACCGGGTCTTCAAGACGCTGGTCGCGGACGTCGACGGCGAACTGACGGTGGCGGTGGTCCCGGTCGCGGGCCAGCTGGACCTGAAGGCCCTGGCCTCGGCGGTCGGCGGCAAACGCGCCACGATGGCGGACCCGGCGGCGGCCGAACGCACGACGGGCTACGTCCGCGGCGGCATCTCCCCGCTGGGCCAGCGCAAACGCCTTCGCACGGTCCTGGACGCGTCGGCCACGACCCACGAGACCATCTGCATCTCGGCGGGCCGCCGCGGCCTGGAAGTAGAACTGACCCCCACGTCCCTGGCCACCCTGACAGCGGCGGTCCTGGCCCCCATCGGCCGCGGTTGACACTCGAAGCCGAGTCCCACGACCCGAACCCGCCGCGCGGGGGCGCCCCCGTCTCGGGGGAGAGGGGGGGGTGGGAAACCACCCCGCCCCAGCAGGCGTCAGGACTGCCGGCCCGGGCTCGGCTCGTCCGTCGTCGGCCATTCCGGCTCCAGGTCCCTCGGGCCGAAGAGGGCCGTCAGGGCCAGGTGGACGATCATCGCGGCGATCGGCCACGCCAGCATCGCCCCGGCCCACATCTCCAGCTTCAGCGGCGCGTCGAACACCACGTTCGGCCCCACCTGCTTCGCATGGGCCACCACGTCGTGCGTCGGGCCCAGCAGCGTGCCCACGCCCCAGCCGAGGAGCGATCCGAGCACGCCGCCCACCGCGAGCCCCATCACCAGGGCCACGCCCCCGTGCCGGTGGAAGAGGAAGACCAGGGCCGCCACCACCGCTCCGAAGGCGAGCGCGAGCAGCACGAACGTCCCGTCCGCCCCGATCGCCGCCTCCCCCTCGCTGTGCCGGAGGAAGACCGCCTTGCCGTCCGAGATCAGCGAGACCCGCGGCGCCAGCCACAGCCACAGCAGCCCCAGCGCCGCCCCGGCGACCACGGAGACCAGGGAGATCACGGCCGCCTGCCGCAGCTCCGTCACCGCGCTCGGCACGCCGTCGTCGCCCGGCAGCGGAGGATAGGGCGCCGGCCACCCGTCCGGCGGCACGGCGTCGTTCGGAGGCTGGTGAGGCGGTGTCAGAGGTGCGGTCACCCCGCCATCGTGCCAGGTACGGAAGGGACCCGCCTCAGCGGACCGCCGCCCGCCGGTACGCCCACGTCGCCACGGCCAGCGACACGACCCCCACGACCCCGCACACCGCGAGGTCGAGCCCCACCGCCGCCCAGTCCGGGTGCGGATCGAACGTGCGGGCCAGCGCCTCCACCCCGTACGTCGACGGCAGCAGGTCCCGCGCCCAGCCGATCGGCTCCGGGAGCCGCTCCGCCGGCAGCACGCCGAGCAGCAGCGCCGCCGACATGCCGAGCTGCCCGAGCAGCGTGGCGAGTTCCTGCCGCGGCGCGAGCAGTCCGAGCGCCGCGCCGAGCCCGGCGAGCGCGGCCCCGGCCAGCGGCACGACGGCCGCGAGGATCCACAGGTTTCCGAGCGGCAGCCCGAAGAGCACCGACCCGATGACCGCGGTCACGACGGTCCCCGGCACGGTGAAGGACGCGTACGCCCCGGCCGCACCCAGCACCACCGCTGCCGGCGGCACCGGCAGCGTCGCGTAGTGGTCGAGCCCTCCGGTGGCCCGCAGCTGCCCGAAGTACTGGGCGAGCAGATTGAGCGCGACGAAGGCGACCACGAGGACCGACGAGCCGGCCACGACCGCCCGCGCCTCCGCCCCGCCGTCGACGACGCCCCGCATCAGGACCATGATCCCGACGGACTGGAACGTCGCCACGAACAGCAAGGGGATACGGGAGACCCGGGCGCGCGAGAGCTGCGCGCGGTAGACGGCTGCGAGGGCCGGCAGCAGCCGGGCACGCGGCGCCAGCGGCGCGGCGGTCCCGGCGGCCTGTGCGTCGGGAGCCCAGGCCGACGCGACCTCGGCGGGCACGATGCTCACTCCGTACAGCTCCTCATGCCTTCACCAGTCCCGTGACTCCTTGACTCTCGCCGCCCAGCGCCAGATACACGTCCTCCAGGCTCGGCGTGGCCAGCGTGAAGTCGTCCAGGGCGGCGAACGCCGCCCCGCCCGTCACCGCCGCGACCGTCGCCCGCGCCTCGTCCGGGGCGAGCCGGAGGGTCCAGCGCCGCCCCGACTCCTGTGCGAGCCCGCGCAGCGCGGCGACCTCCGGGACCTCCAGCGGCGCGTGCTCGCGCCACACCAGATCGACCCGGACCTCTCCCGCGACGCGCTCCTTGAGCCCGCCCGGCGTGTCGCAGGCGATGACCCGGCCCCGATCCAGGACGGCGACCCGGTCCAGTACGGTCTCGGCCTCGATCACGTTGTGGGTGACGAGCAGCACGGTGGTGCCGTGCTCGGCCCGCCGCCGGTCGACGGCGCTCCAGACGGCCCGCCGGGCGATCGGGTCCATCCCGGTGGTGGGTTCGTCGAGGACGAGCACGGTCCGCTCGCCGACCAGGGCGGCGGCGACGCAGGCGAGCCGCCGCTGTCCGCCCGAGAGCTTCTTCAACGGCCGCCCGGCGAGCTCGGTGAGGCCGAGCTCCTCCAGGACGGCGTCCTTCGCGGCCCGCGCGTCCCGTGCGGTCAGCCCGCGCAGCCGCCCGGTGGTCTCGGCGGCGAGCGCGACCGTCAGCTCGTCGAGCGCGGTGGACTCCTGGCCGAGGTAGGCCAGCAGACGCGCGGCTCGTTCCGGGTGGCGTACGAGATCATGGCCGAGCAGCTCGACCGTGCCGGAGTCGGGACGCATCAGCCCGGTCAGCTGACGTACGAGAGTCGACTTGCCGGCGCCGTTGGGGCCGAGCAGGCCGAAGATCTCGCCGCCGCGCACATCGAGGCTGATCCCGTCGGTTGCACGGATCTCGGGGGTCGCGGGCGTCCCTCGCCGAGCGCGCGCGGCGGGGTACGTCTTGACCAGATCCCGCACCACGCACACCGTACTCACGGAGGAAGAGCCTACGGGGTCCCTCCGCCTACTCCCCCGCGGGGGCGTGTTCCGCGGCGGCCCGGACGTCGATCTCGCGCCAGAAGCCCGCCCGGATCGCGTACCGGTCGTGCTCGTCGATCTGGTCGTCCTTGTGGGCGAGCAGGCCGAACCTGGCCGCGTACCTGAGCAGTTCGCCGTCGATGCGGTGCGGGATGCGCGGGTACATCACGGAGAGCTTCTGGACGTGACTCTGCTCGGGGAGCCGCTCCATCCAGCGACGGGCGAAGACCTGTCCGACCTCGAAGGGGTCGCCGCCGACGGTGGTGATGTCCTCCTCGCGGTCGGCCCAGCGCTGCTCGGCGCTGGTGAGCTGGGCGAGGGTGGGCAGGGAGGCGGTCTCGGGGGGCTCGCCGAGTGCGCTGCCGGGGCGTTCGATCCAGCCCTTGTCGGAGGACCAGCGCAGGGTGGCGTTGGTGGCCGGCGGGGCGGCCGGGACGCCGGGGCCGCGCAGTCCCGCGAGGTCCTTGGGGGTGGGGACGACCTTGCCGGTGGCCGGTGCGGGCACGCCCGCCGTTCCGTCCTCGGCCGGCGCGGGCGCCTCGGGGTCGGCCGTGCCGTTGTGTACGGAGGCGGCTGCCGCGGCCGCCGCCTCGGCGGCCCGTTCGGCGGAGGCGGCCAGCGCCGATTCGGGCAGCGGGGCGGAGAGGATCGCGGCGATCTCGGGGCGCGGGGCCGGCGGGGGCGCGCAGATGCCGGTGAGGTCCTTGGCGCGGACGGCCCGGGTGATCCAGGCCCGGTCGAGGACCCGGCGTTCGTCGGCCTCGGCGACGAGGTCCTCGGACTGGTTGTAGTCGCCGTCGGCGGCCTGCACCGCCCAGAGGTGGACGGCGACACCGTGTTCCTTGGCGGACATCAGGCCGGGCAGCAGATCACCGTCGCCGGTCACGAGCACCACATCGGAGCAGGCGCGGTTTCTGGCCAGCTCGGTGAGCTCGGCATGCATGGCCGCGTCGACGCCCTTCTGGGCCCAGCGACCGTCGCTGCGGGTCAGGGCGCCCAGCCGGACGGTGACCCTGGGCATCACGCGCAGCCTGCGGTGCTCGGGCTGGGGCACCCGGTCGGGAGCGCCGTCGAACCAGTAGATGCGCAGCAGGGGCTGTTCGGTGTCGGCCTCGGCCCGTTCGCGCAGCCCCTGGATGAGCGCGGCATGGTCGACGGTGATCCGGGAGCGGGCCGGTTCCCCGGCGAGGAGGCTCGCGGCGGCGCCCAGCAGATAGCCGGCGTCCACGAGAACGACGCAGCGGTCCACGTGTTCCACCTTCTTTCGGGAACCTCGGGATCGGAAGTTGCTTCGGATTTCCCCAGAGTCTGCCCGACCGTGGAGAGGTTGACGGCCGGAACTGGATCATCGGCGTGGCGAATGTCACTCCGCGGCCCGCTCACTGACGGTAATGATCCAAAATGCGGCGGTTCACCCTATATGTGAGGCTGACAGCGGCCCTGGCCCCGAGATCCCTTTGAGGAGGCATCACCATGGCCAAGAATCGGAAGCAGAACCGCAGTCAGCAGCAGTCCTCGCAGGCCGAGCGCGGCGCCCAGCAGGCGCAGCAGTCGTCGATGGAGTCCCAGGCCGAGCAGCGCGCCTCGCAGGTGACTCCCGGTGACATGGCCCGCAAGGGCCGGCAGAAGCGCTTCGGTCACAACTGATCGCGCACAACCCCGGAAGGGGCGCACCCGTGACGACGGGCGCGCCCCTTCCGCGCGTGTGGGCCCCGGCTTCCGCGGGGGGCGCTGCCGCTATCCGGCCAGGCAGGACGGGCCGAGCAGCACCTTCAGATCGCCGAAGAGGGCGGGGTCGGGCTGGACCCGGTGCCGGTCGAGCCGCAGGACGGTCGTCGTGCGCGGGCCCTGGAGCTTGATCCGTACCTCGGTGTTGCCCTTGTGGTGCCCCAGGATCTCGCCGAGCCGGCTGATCATCGGCGGGGTGACCTTGACGGTCGGGATGGTCAGGATGACGGGCGCGTTGGTCCCGGCGTTCGACAGGTCCGGGACCATCAGCTCCATGGCGACGAGCCGGGGCACGTCCTCGCGCTTGTCGAGCCGGCCCTTCACGAAGACGACCGTGTCCTCGACGAGCTGGGTGGAGACCAGCTGGTAGGTGGCCGGGAAGAACATGCACTCGATGGAGCCGGCGAGGTCCTCGACCGTGGCGATGGCCCAGGCGTTGCCCTGCTTGGTCATCTTGCGCTGGAGGCCGGAGATGATGCCGCCGATGGTGACGACCGCGCCGTCGGAGTGCTCGCCGCCGGTGAGCTGGGAGATCGCCGCGTCGGTCTTGTCGGAGAGGACGTGCTCGATGCCGAAGAGCGGGTGGTCGGAGACGTAGAGGCCGAGCATCTCGCGCTCCTGGGCGAGCAGGTAGGACTTCTCCCACTCGACGTCGGAGAACTCCACGTCCAGGCCGAAGCCGGGCTCGTCGGTCGCCTCGTCGCCCATGCCGCCGAAGAGGTCGAACTGTCCCTCGGCCTCCTTGCGCTTGACCGCCACCACGTTGTCGATCATCGGCTCGTGGTGGGCGACCAGGCCCTTGCGGGTGTGGCCCATCTCGTCGAAGGCGCCGGCCTTGATCAGCGACTCGATGGTCCGCTTGTTGCAGACGACCGCCTCGACCTTGTCGAGGAAGTCGGGGAAGGTGGAGTACTTCCCCTTCGCCTTGCGGGACTTGATGATCGACTCGACGACGTTGGTGCCGACGTTGCGGACCGCGGAGAGGCCGAAGAGGATCACGTCGTCGCCCTGGGCGGCGAAGTTCGACTCGGACTCGTTGACGTTGGGCGGCAGGACCTTGATGCCCATGCGGCGGCACTCGTTGAGGTAGACCGCGGACTTGTCCTTGTCGTCCTTGACCGAGGTCAGCAGACCGGCCATGTACTCGGCCGGGTAGTTGGCCTTGAGGTACGCGGTCCAGTAGGAGACCAGGCCGTACGCGGCGGAGTGCGCCTTGTTGAAGGCGTAGCCGGCGAAGGGGACCAGGACGTCCCACAGGGCCTGGATGGCCTCGTCGCTGTAGTCGTTCTTCCGGGCGCCGGTCTGGAAGATGGTGAAGTTCTTCGCCAGTTCCTCGGGCTTCTTCTTGCCCATCACGCGGCGGAGGATGTCGGCCTCGCCGAGGGAGTACCCGGCGATGATCTGGGCGGCCTTCTGGACCTGCTCCTGGTACACGATCAGGCCGTAGGTGACCGCGAGCACCTCTTCGAGCGGCTTCTCCAGCTCGGGGTGGATCGGGGTGATCTCCTGCTGCGCGTTCTTGCGCAGGGCGTAGTTCGTGTGCGAGTTCATGCCCATCGGGCCCGGCCGGTACAGGGCGGACACGGCGGAGATGTCTTCGAAGTTGTCGGGCTTCATCAGCCGCAGCAGCGAACGCATGGGGCCGCCGTCGAACTGGAAGACACCGAGGGTGTCGCCGCGCTGGAGCAGTTCGAAGGTCTTCGGGTCGTCCAGCGGCAGGGCCAGCAGGTCGAGGTCGATGCCCTTGTTGGCCTTCACCATCTTGACGGCGTCGTCCATGATGGTCAGGTTTCGCAGGCCCAGGAAGTCCATCTTCAGCAGGCCGAGCGACTCGCACTGAGGGTAGTCCCACTGCGTGATGGTCACGCCGTCGGTGTGCCGCACCCAGATCGGGGCGTGGTCGACGATGGGCTCGCTGGACATGATCACGCCGGCGGCGTGCACGCCCATCTGCCGGACGAGGCCCTCCACACCCTTGGCGGTGTCGATGACCTTCTTCACGTCGGGCTCGTTCTCGTACATCGCCCGGATCTCGCCGGCCTCGCTGTAGCGGGGGTGCGAGGGGTCGGTGATGCCGTTGAGGTCGATGCCCTTGCCGAGGACGTCGGCGGGCATGGCCTTGGTGAGCCGGTCGCCCATGGCGTACGGGTAGCCGAGGACGCGGGCGGAGTCCTTGATGGCGTTCTTCGCCTTGATCTTGCCGTACGTGCCGATCATGGCGACCTTGTCGGCGCCGTACTTCTCGGTCACGTACCGGATCACCTCGACGCGCCGACGCTCGTCGAAGTCGATGTCGACATCGGGCATCGAGATGCGCTCGGGGTTGAGGAAGCGCTCGAAGATCAGTCCGTGCGGGATCGGGTCGAGGTCGGTGATGCCCATGGCGTACGCGACGATCGAACCGGCCGCGGAGCCTCGGCCGGGGCCGACCGCGATGCCCTGCTTCTTGGCCCACATGATGAAGTCGGCGACGACGAGGAAGTAGCCGGGGAAGCCCATCGAGATGATGGTGTCCATCTCGTACTCGGCCTGCTTCAGCCGGTCGTCCGGGATGCCTCCGGGGAAGCGGCGGTGCATTCCCCGCATGGTCTCCTCGCGGAACCAGGAGACCTCGGTGTAGCCCTCGGGGATGTCGAACTTCGGCATGAGGTTCTTCTCGACGAACATGCCGTCGGTGTCGACCTGCTCGGCGACGAGCAGCGTGTTGCGGCAGCCCTCCTGCCAGGCGTCCGAGGAGTCGACGGCGTACATCTCGTCCGTGGACTTCAGGTAGTAGCCGGTGCCGTCGAACTTGAAGCGGTCCGGGTCGGAGAGGTTCTTGCCGGTCTGGATGCACAGGAGCGCGTCATGGGCGGTGGCCTCGTGCGCGTACGTGTAGTGCGAGTCGTTGGTGACCAGCGGCGGGATGCCGAGCTTCTTGCCGATCTCCAGGAGCCCGTCGCGGACGCGGCGCTCGATCTCGATGCCGTGGTCCATCAGCTCCAGGAAGTACCGGTCCTTGCCGAAGATGTCCTGGTACTCGGAGGCGGACTTCAGGGCCTCGTCGAACTGGCCGAGGCGCAGCCGGGTCTGCAGCTCGCCGGAGGGGCAGCCGGTGGAGGCGATGAGCCCCTCGGACCACTGGGAGATGGTCTCCTTGTCCATCCGGGGCCACTTCTGCAGCCAGCCCTCGGCGTAGGCGTCGGAGGAGAGCCGGAAGAGGTTGTGCAGTCCCTTGTTGTTCGCCGCCCAGATCGTCTTGTGGGTGTAACCACCGGAACCGGAGACGTCGTCCCGCTTCTGGTGCGGCTGGCCCCACTGGATCTTCCGCTTGTTGCGCCGGGACTCCGGGGCGACGTACGCCTCGATGCCGATGATCGGCGTCACACCGGCCTTCTTGGCCGTGTGGAAGAAGTCGTACGCCCCGTGGAGGTTGCCGTGGTCGGACATGGCGATATGGGTCATGCCCATCTCGTTGCACGCGTCGAACATGTCCTTGAGCCGCGCGGCACCGTCCAGCAGCGAGTACTGGGTGTGTACGTGAAGGTGCGTGAAGGGCGGCTTGGTCACGGCGGGGAGCCTCCGGAAAACGGGAGTCGACAGGCTGCGGACAGTCTGGGGGGACAGCGTGGAAGTCTACGGCTCTCCACTGACAACCGGCGGGCACTCGGGGGTACGGTCGCGCGTTGAGAGACACAGAACGCCTGTCCCAATTGTCATGAACAGTCTTGCACCAGGAGGCACCCTCGATGTCGGTCCCCCAGCCCACCGCCGCCGAGCGCGGTGAGCAGATACTCGCCGTCTTCGACACCGCCTTCGGTGAGCTCCTCGCCGCCGACCCCGCCGCCTTCCGCGTCAAGTTCCGGAAGATGGCCGGCTCCGCCTTCGCCTTCTACCGGGGCACGGCGTGCCTGTTCTACAGCGACCTGGAGCAGGAGCAGCACGGCGGTCCGTACGTGGACGAGCAGACCGGCCGGGTCTGGATCCACGGCGATCTGCATGCCGAGAACTTCGGCACGTACATGGACGCCAACGGCCGGCTGATCTTCAACGTCAACGACTTCGACGAGGCGTACGTCGGTCCCTTCACCTGGGACCTGAAGCGGCTCTCCGCCTCCCTCGCCCTGATCGGCTACACGAAGGCGCTGAGCGACGAGCAGATCACGGAGCTCGTACGGATCTACGCCGCGGCCTACCGGGAGCGCATCCACGCCCTGGCGGTCGGCGCCAAGGACGACGAGGTGCCCCCCTTCACCCTGGACACGGCCGAGGGCCCGCTCCTGGACGCGCTGCGCGACGCCCGCTCGCTGACCCGCTTCGGCCTCCTGGAGTCGATGACGGAGATCCGCGACTTCGAGCGCCGCTTCTCCTCCGGCGGCGGTTCCATCGAGCTGGACGCGGCCACACGCTACAAGGTCCTGGCGGCCTTCGACGGCTATCTGGAGACCCTGCCGGAGTCGTCACTGGCGCGCCCCGACTCGTACCGGGTCAAGGACGTCGTGGGCCGGCGCGGGATCGGCATCGGTTCGGCCGGTCTGCCCTCGTACAACATCCTTCTCGAGGGCAACAGCGACGCCCTGGAGAACGACGTCGTGATCTACATGAAGCAGGCGCAGACCCCGGCCGTGTCCCGCCATGTGACCGACGCGGCGGTGCGCGGGTACTTCCAGCACGAGGGTCACCGCACGGTCATCTCCCAGCGGGCCCTCCAGGCGCATGCGGACCCGTGGCTTGGCTGGACGGAGCTGGACGGCTCCGGGCAGCTGGTCGCGGAGGTCTCGCCGTACGCGGTGGACCTGGACTGGTCGGACATCGACGATCCCGAGGAGATCGCGGCGACCGTGGCCGACCTCGGCCGCGCGACGGCGACGATGCATGCGGCGGCCGACGACTCCAGCGGCCACTCGCTGGTGCCGTTCTCGACCGAGCGGGCCATCGACGCGGCGATCGCCGCCGACGAGGCGGGCTTCGCCGATCTGCTGGTCGACTTCGCGCACAGCTACGGAGCCCGCGCGCGTGAGGACCACCAGATCTTCGTGGACCTGTTCCGCAACGGCCGGATCCCGGGCTTGTAGGCCCTTCGCACAGCTCGCCCTTAGGGGGCTCTTACAGGAAGGCATGGCACACTCTCCAGCGCTATGGACATATCAGGGACGCGGCTCAGGGGGCTGCGGGCGGCGCTCTTCACGGCACTGGTCGTGACGCTGTCCGTCGGCTCCCATGTGCTGCTGTCCCAGGTGCCGCTGCCGCTGCTGACCGTGGGCCTGCTCTCGGCCGGCGTGTTCGCCGTGGCGTACGCGCTGGCCGGCCGCGAGCGCGGTTTCGGCCCGATCGCGGGGCTGCTCGTGCCGCTGGAGCTGGCGGCCGACACGGTCTTCACCGCCGGCCAGGCGGTCTGTTACGGCCAGGCCGGCGGCCCGGTCGCAGGTTCGCTGCGCGCGGTGGGCGTGGACGTCCTGTGCGGCGGCGCGCTGGGCAGCCCGCTGCCGGGGGTCGCCGCCCCCGAGAGCGGGACCGCGGCCGCCCTCCTGAACTCTCCCGACCCGGCCCTGCCGTGGCTGCTGCTCGCCGCCCATGTGTCGGTCGGGCTGTTCGCGGCCGCCTGGCTGCGGCACGGCGAGCGGGCGCTGACCCGGCTGGTCGGCGCCGTGGCAGCCGTCGCCTTCCGGCCGCTGCTGCTCGTCGCCGCTCTCCTCGGCGCCCCGCGCTCGGCTCCGGGGCGCGGCGGGCGCCCCCTGGACCGGCCCCGCCGGTCCCGTACCCGCCTTCTCGTGCACTCCGTCGGACGACGGGGACCGCCGTGCTCGGGCTTCGCCCTCGCCTGAGCACCGCCATCCCCCTTCCTTTCGACGTTTCACGGAGATCACGACCATGAGTGCACGCAACAGCCAGAGCAACAAGGCGGCCGCCCGCGAGCGGCTGCGCATCGAGCGCGAGCGCCAGGCCAAGAAGGACAAGGCCCGCCGTCAGGTGATCGTCGCCGTGTCGGCGGTCGCCGCCCTGGCGGTCGCCGGCGGCATCGGCTACGCCGTCGTCCAGGCCAACAAGCCGTCCCACTGGGAGGCGGTGGCGAAGGAGACGGCCGTCACCGCGCCCAAGAACACCGAGGGCACCGACGGCACGACGGTCGTCGTCGGCAAGGCGTCCGCGAAGAAGACTCTGGAGCTCTACGAGGACTCGCGCTGCCCGGTCTGCGCGACCTTCGAGCAGCAGGTCGGCGCGACGGTCGACAAGGACGTCGAGGCCGGCAAGTACAAGGTCAAGTACGTCGGCGCCACGTTCATCGACAACGTCGACCAGGGCGAGGGCTCGAAGAACGCCCTGTCGGCCCTGGGCGCGGCGCTGAACGTGAGCCCCGAGGCGTTCATGGAGTACAAGTCCGCCCTCTACTCCACCCGGTTCCACCCGGAGGAGAGCCAGGACAAGTTCGCGAAGGACTCCTACCTGCTGGAGGTCGCGGACTCGGTCCCGGCGCTCAAGGGCAACGCGGAGTTCAAGAAGAACGTGGAGAGCGGCACGTTCGACGCCTGGGCGATGAAGATGTCCGCGGCGTTCGACGCCAGCGGTGTGAAGGGCACGCCGACGCTGAAGATGGACGGCAAGGCCCTGACGGCCGAGGGCAGCGAGAACCCGCCGATGACGGTGGAGCAGTTCAACGCCGCGATCACGCCGGCGCTCAAGGGCTGACGGGCGTTCGGGTCCGCGGGAGCCCCGGCCCCCGCGGACCCGCCCCGCGCACGGGCGGCGGCGGATTATCACGTCCGCCGGTCGACGAGTGGGCGAACTTCCGGTTTTCGCCTGCCTGTTCGTCATACTCGCCAGTAATCTGACTGGCCGTGACCAGTCGACACATACCCCATGCCCCCACCCGCCGTACGGTCGTGAAGGCCGCCGCCGTCACGGCCGTCGCCGCTCCGGCACTGGTGGGCGCCGCCTCCCCCGCGTTCGCGGACTCCGAGGCCCCCGCGTTCGTGCACGGCGTCGCCTCCGGCGACCCGCTGCCCGACGGCGTCCTGCTCTGGACCCGTGTGACCCCCACCCCCGACGCCGGACCCGGATCCGGCAGAGGCCCCGCCGTCACGGTCGGCTGGGAGGTGGCCGAGGACCGGGCCTTCACCCGGATCGTGGCCCGCGGCACCGCCGACGCGACGGCCGCCTCCGACCACACCGTCAAGGTGGACGTCCGGGGCCTTCGCCCGGAGACCGCGCACTGGTACCGCTTCACGGCGGGCGGGACCGTCTCCCCCGTCGGCCGCACCCGCACCACGCCGGCCGCCGACGCCGTCACGCCCGGTGTCCGTTTCGGAGTCGTCTCCTGCTCCAACTGGGAGTCCGGCTACTTCTCCGCGTACCGCCACCTCGCGGCCCGCGCGGACCTGGACGCGATCCTCCATCTCGGCGACTACATCTACGAGTACGGCACCGGCGCCTACCCCGAGGCGAAGTACGTCGTCCGGCAGCACGAGCCGAAGCACGAGATCGTCTCGCTGTCCGACTACCGCACCCGGCACGGGAAGTACAAGACGGACGCCGATCTGCAGGCGCTGCACGCCGCGCACCCGATGATCGCGATCTGGGACGACCACGAGGTCGCCAACGACGCCTGGTCGGGCGGGGCGGAGAACCACACGCCCGGCACCGAGGGCGAGTGGGCGGCCCGGGTCGCCGCCGCCAAGCAGGCGTACTTCGAGTGGATGCCGGTCCGCGCCTCGACCGAGGGCACGGTCTACCGGCGGCTGCGCTTCGGCAAGCTGGCCGATCTGCACCTGCTCGACCTGCGCTCCTTCCGCTCGCAGCAGGCGGGCATCGGAAAGGGCGCCGTCGACGACCCCGAGCGCACCCTCACCGGCCGCGCCCAGCTGGACTGGCTGAAGTCCGGCCTCGCCGGCTCGGACGCGACCTGGAAGCTGGTCGGCACCTCGGTGATGATCTCGCCGGTCGCCTTCGGCGCCCTGCCGGCCCACCTGCTCGGCCCGCTCGCGGAGTTGCTGGGCCTGCCGAAGGAGGGGCTCGCCGTCAACGTCGACCAGTGGGACGGCTACACGGACGACCGCAAGGAGCTGCTGGCGCATCTGACCCAGCGGTCCGTCCGGAACACCGTCTTCCTGACCGGTGACATCCACATGGCCTGGGCCAACGACGTGCCCGTGAAGGCGGCGACGTACCCGCTGTCGCAGTCGGCGGCCACCGAGTTCGTGGTCACCTCGGTGACCTCGGACAACCTGGACGACATCCTCCATGTGGCGCCGGGCACGCTCTCGGTGGTGGCGGCCGGGGCGGTCAAGGCCGCCAACCGCCATGTGAAGTGGGTGGACATGGACCACCACGGCTACGGCGTGCTCGACGTGACCGCCGAGCAGTCGCAGATGGACTACTACACGGTCTCCGACAAGGCGAAGGCGGACGCGACGGCCGCCTGGTCGCGCTCGTACCGGACGCGGAACGGAACGCAGCGCGTCGAGCGGGTGTACCAGCCGGTGCGCTGAGCTCACCCCGGCCCTTCACCGAACCGACGCCATGGATGATTTTCAGCCATGATCGCGTCTGTTAACAGAAGATCACATCGCCACGGCGGGTGGTGAGTTCGACCGTTCGAATCCGGACACACCACCCGCCTCTGGCCCCTCGTTCGTTACGTCGATGTCTCAAACTCCGGAACGGACGAAAGTTTTTCTTCCCGATGACCCGAAATGCCCCACGAATGATTGGGCTTGATCAATGCTCAACAACGTCTGACATGGACCCGTAATCTCCCCGCGGTGGCGAGGAATTGCCTCCCACAAACCCCCCGCGAGGAGTCACCAGTGCGTGCTCTTGTTCGTATATCGCCGCGTATGTCACGTCGTATGCTCGGCACCGCGGTCATGGCCGGAACCCTGGCCCTGGCCCCCCTTTCCGCCCCGTCGGCCGCCCCGGCCACCACCACGACGGCCGCCGCTCCCTCCGCCGAGGAGTGCGCGGACGGTGCGGAGTCCCTCTCCGGCGCCCGCAAGGCGCGCGGCGCCTCCACCCACGCCGGCGAGCCCAACGAGATCTCTGCGGCCCAGGCCAAGGCCATGGACGCGGACCTGAAGAAGAGACTGGAGTCGGTCCGCGCGAGCGGCATGAACGCCACCGCCGCCGTGGTGAACATCCCCGTCTACTTCCACGTCGTCCACAGCGGCACCACGGGCAAGCTGAGCGCCACCGCCATCAACAACCAGCTGGCGGTCCTCAACGCGGCCTACGGCGGCCAGGGCACCGGCAATGTGAACACCAACTTCCAGTTCACGCTCGCCTCGACCGACTACACGGACAACGCCACCTGGTACAACCTGGCGTCCGGCTCCACGGCCGAGAAGCAGATGAAGCAGACGCTGCGCAAGGGCGGCGCCGGCGCGCTGAACTTCTACACGGCCAAGCTCAGCGGCGGTCTGCTCGGCTGGGCGACCTTCCCGTCCTCGTACAACTCCAGCCCGTCCATGGACGGTGTGGTCGTCCTCGACTCCTCGCTGCCGGGTGGCTCCGCCGCCAACTACAACGAGGGTGACACCGCGACCCACGAGGTCGGCCACTGGCTGGGGCTGTACCACACGTTCCAGGGCGGCTGCAACGGTAACGGCGACTCGGTGAGCGACACCCCGGCCGAGAAGAGCCCTGCCTACGAGTGCCCGACCGGCCGTGACAGCTGCGCGTCCAAGGCGGGTGTGGACCCGATCCACAACTTCATGGACTACACGTACGACGCCTGCATGTACCAGTTCACTTCCGGCCAGGTCACGCGGATGAACGACATGTGGTCCGCGTACCGCGCCGGCTGACGCACTCGAGAACGGAAGGGCGCGGCGGGAGAG
>NZ_JBHTTQ010000090.1:0-30183 GCF_042794475.1 Streptomyces sp. NPDC056527 | reverse complement strand
GATGTCGGTCGCGCCCTTCGCCGTACGGGCCGCCGTGACGGTCGGCGACTGCCGGTGGGGGTCGGTGGGTCAGCGCGGGAGCCGCAGGGCGAGGCCGTCCAGGACGACCTCCAGGCCATACGTGAACTTCGTGTCGCGGATCTCGACCGGATCGATGCTCAGGGACGCCTCGTAGGCCGCGACCAGGTAGTCGTGTCCGGCCGCCGCCTGCTGGGCGGCGGGGGTGAAGCGGGCGATGAACTCGGCCTCCGTCTCTCCGGAGCGGGCGACCGTCGTGAGCCAGGCCGCCTCCGTCGTGCTCATCCCGATCACGTACGTCAGGAGGGTCTCGATCGCCCGGCTCGGCTCGGGGAAGCCGACGTTCGTGAAGAGGGTGGCCATCCGTTCCGAGTACGCCATGAGGTTGGGCCCCAGGTAGGCGAGGCCCGCCTGGCCGAGGACCGAGGCCAGCCAGGGGTGGCGCAGCGCCGTCGCGCGGAACGAGCCGGCGGCCTCGGTCGCGGCTGCACGCCAGTCCGGGCTGTCGACGGGAGGCACGACGATCTCGCCGAAGACCTCGTCGACCGCGAGCTCCATGAGCTCGTCCTTGGTCGCGACGTGCCGGTAGAGGGACGTGGCGCCGGCGTTCAGACGGGCCCCGAGCTTGCGCATGCTCAGCGCCTCGGTGCCCTCGGCGTCCAGCATCACGATGGCCTCGCGGACGATCGCGGCGCGGCTGAGCGCGGGCTGGTCGGGCGCGGCCTGCTGCCGGGCCCAGACGGACGGGATCGGGTTCGACTTGGCGGCCATGATCCTCCTTCGGTGCGTACAGGTACGTACAGGCGCATATCAGCTGAGGCGCATACACGCCCGTACGCCCTCGTACAGGTACATACACGGGTGCGTACAGCGTTCGCATCCAGCGTACAGGAGTGGATGCCGCGCACAGTGTGCGCTGCTGCGTACGGATTGAATGGTTGCGCACGGCGTACGCGTCTGCGTACAGTGTTCGCACCGAAGGAACACCGTGCGCTTCGCCCGAGAGGAACTCCCATGGAAACCGTCCGCAATCCACGCCGCTGGTGGATCCTCGTCGTGCTGTGCCTCAGCACGCTGGTCCTGGTCGTCGACAGCATGGCGCTGACGGTCGCGGTGCCCTCGATGACCGAGGACATCGGCGCGAGCGCCCAGGACATCCAGTGGATCCTCGACTCGTACATCCTGGTCTTCGCCGGACTCCTGCTCACCTCCGGAAGCCTCGGCGACCGGTTCGGCCGGCGGAAGGTCATGATCATCGGCCTGCTGCTCTTCGGCCTGGCGTCGCTGGCGGCGACCTTCTCGAACGACCCCGGTGAGGTCATCGCCGTTCGCATCGCGATGGGCGTCGGCGGAGCGCTGATCATGCCCTCGACCCTGTCGATCCTCATCACCGTCTTCGAGGAGGACGAGCGCAGCAAGGCGATGGCGGCCTGGGGCTCGGTGTCCATGCTCGGCCTGGTCGGCAGCCCGATCCTCGGCGGTGTGCTCATCGACCACTTCTCCTGGCAGTCGATCTTCCTCATCAACGTCCCGGTCGTCGTGCTCGCCGTGATCGCCGCGCTCACCCTCATGCCGGAGTCCAAGGGCCCGTGGCAGAAGCCGGACCCGCTCGGCGCGGTGCTGTCCGCGATCGGCATGACCGCCCTGATCTGGTGGATCATCGAGATCCCGCAGCACGGCGCCTTCGAGGGCCGTGGGGTGATCACCCTGGTGGTCGCGGTCGCCGCACTCGCCGGGTTCGTGATCTGGGAGAACGTCACCGCGTCGCCGATGGTCCCGCTGGTCCTCTTCAAGAACCGCAACTTCAGCGGTGGTTCGCTCTCGCTCACCCTCGTCCAGATCGGCAACGGCGGCCTGCTGCTCGTCCTCACCCAGTACCTGCAGTTCGTCCTCGGCTACTCGCCGGTGAAGGCGGGCCTCGCGTTCATGCCGCTGGCCGTCGCCGCCCTGATCGGCAACGCCGCCGGCGCCGGGCTCGCCGCGAAGCTCGGCTATCGCGTCCTGGTCCTGGCCGGACTGCTCACCATGGCCGCCTCGTTCGGTCTGCTGACCACGGTCGACGCCTCCTCCGGCTTCACCGTCCCGGCCGTCGCCCTCGGCCTGCTCGGCCTCGGCGCCGGTCTCGCGATGCCGGCCGCGGTCGGCGCCCTGATGGGCACGATCCCGGCGGACAAGGCGGGCGTCGGCTCGGCCCTGAACGACACGATCCAGCAGGCCGGCACGGCGCTCGGCATCGCGATCCTCGGCTCCCTCCTCTCGAGCCGCTTCGCCGCGGAGATGCCGGCGGACGCCTCGGAGCAGGCGAAGGGCTCGATCGGCGGCGCCCTGGCGGCGGCGCAGGGCGACGCCGGCCTGATGCACACGGCCCGGGAGGCCTTCACGACCTCGATGTCGGCCACCTTCACGATCAGCGCGATCGGCGTCCTCGCGGCGGCGGCCCTGGCGGCGGTGGTCATGCGCAACACGAAGCCGGGCGCGGGGGCGGAGGGCGTGGCGGCGGAGAGCGCGGAGGGCGTGGCGGCGGGCGCGGAGAGCGCGGCGGCCGAGGGCGTGGTCGCGGACGGCCCGGAGGCGGACGGCCCGGAGGGCGCCACGATCGACAAGCGGGAGCTCGTCGGCTGACCCCGCCGCGACACCAGCAAGCGCACGGAGGACCCCGCCCGGGAAACCGGCCGGGGTCTTCGGCGTTTCCGGGACCGCCCGACGCTCCGACTCGTGTGGTGATGTCACCGGTTCGGGGGGTCCGGGGCGGCAGAGACGTTACGGCGGGTGAAGCTCTCCGTAATCGCTGGAACACTTTCCGCAACACCCGAGCGGGGTGCTCTCTCAATTTGGAGGAAGCGTGCGGAAGTTGGCGACGGTGGCGGTTGCGGTGGGGTTGTTCTTGGGTGGGGCGAGTGCGGCTGCGGCCGATGGGTGGCACAACCTGCCGCGCATGGACACCCGCGGTGTGATTGCCACGGGCAAGTACAAGTGGGAGCTCAAGGGACAGAACCACGGCGGTTTCAACTTTGAAGTGAAGCTCAAGGACGACGATGCCGCGGATGGCCACAACGTCTACTTGGAGTCCAAGGTCGAGGGCTACAGCTGGAGCCGCCTCTACGGCACGCAGAAGAAGACCGTCACTCTGAAAAAGGTCATCTACGACGGCGCCGCCCAGTACACGAACGAGGCGTGGCTGCGCGTCTGCCGCGACCGCGGGTCCCTTCGCCCGGATAATTGTGCAGATACCTTGCACTACCTGCGCCCGGAGTCACTCCGGCGGTAGCCGTTCCGAACGTCGAAGGTTCCGGAGGGCGCCTGCATGCGCCCTCCGCACGCGAGGGAGTCACACCAGGATGCGAGTCATTCTCCGCGCCAAGGGCGTGGATCTCTTCTACGGAACGCAGAAGGCCGTCAGTGGCGCGGACTTCTCGCTGAAGCGCGGGGAGGTGACAGCCATTATGGGAAGTAGCGGCTCAGGAAAGTCGTCGCTGCTGTACTGCCTGGCAGGAGTGCTGGCTCCGTCGAACGGCACGGTCTCGTTCGACGGAGTTGCGCTCTCGAAACTCTCCGACGACGACTTGAGCACTCTCCGACGAGAACGGTTCGGATTCGTCTTCCAATACGGTGAGTTGCTGCCCGAGCTCACGGTCGAAGAGAACGCCGCACTCCCTCTCCGCCTAGCCGGCCAGCGTAAGGCGCCTGCCCACGCGACGGCCGGCGAGGTTCTCGGACGACTGGGCATGACCGACTTGTTGCGGCGCAGGACCTCTCAGCTGTCTGGTGGCCAGAGTCAGCGCGTGGCGGTTGCCCGGGCACTCGTTCACCGGCCGGACGTAGTGTTCGCAGACGAGCCGACCGGTGCGCTCGACAGCGTCAACGCCTCCGCCGTACTGGACGAGTTTCTACGGCTCGCACGGGAACAGGGCACTGCCGTCGTCATCGTCACGCACGACGCCACGGTGGCTGAACAGGCCGACAGCCGGTACACGATGGCCGACGGGATCCTGAAGTGAACCCCTTCCTCCTTGGCCTGGTCCTGCTGTGGCGTGGCGGACGCAGAGGCTGGACCCGATTTCTGCTCATGACCTTTGGCAGCTCCGTAGGCGTTGCCTGTCTCGCCGCCGTTCTCACGATTCCTGCGATCCTCGCCGCCCACGATGCCCGGTCCGCCGCCCGTGAGCCACGAGCCGGATACGAGCTGAAAGACGGATGGTCGACCGCCGACACCGTCGCATTCAGCCGCAAGGACGCCTACGGATCACAGCCGCTGCACCGGGTGTTCGTCGCCCGATCATCGTCCGGTCGGACGCCGGTTCCTCCCGGCATCGACCGACTGCCGGCCGCCGGGGAAGTCGTCATCTCGCCGCAATTGCGCGTGCTCCTTGCCGAGGCACCAGGAGTTGGTGGACTCCTACCCGGCAAGGTGACTGGCACGATCGGGCCGCAGGGACTTGCCGGACCCGACGAGCTGTACGCCTACATCGGCACCACGCATGCCCGGCTCCCTAGCGAGGGTGTCCAGCGCGTCGACCACTTCGGCGCTCGCTACCCCGTAACCGAGGTCGTCGAAGAATCCACCCTCGACATCCTGCGATTCACCCTCGCCTGCGTGGTTTTACTCCCCCTGGTCGTGTTCCTCTCGGTGTGTTCCCGGCTCTCGGCCGAGACTCGCTCCCGCAGGCTCGCAGCACTGCGGCTCGTCGGACTGAGCGTCAAAGACACGTTGCGCGTCAGTGCCAGCGAATCCGTGGCCGCAGCCTTCCTCGGGGCGTTGCTCGGCATCGGTGGGTACGTCGTCGTCAACGAGATCATGGCAAGAATCGGCCTGCCAGGCCTCCACTGGTACCCAACCGACGGGCGCCCCGAGGCCACTACGCTCGCCGTCTGCCTGATCCTCTGTCCGGCTCTTGCCTGGTTCGTCGGACGCCACGGCGCCCGGGCGGCCGCACGCACCCCACTCAACGTCCGCCGTACAGCCGAGCGCAGGCCGCCCAGGGTTTACGGGACGCTTCTGCTTGTTCCGGGACTGGGGGTCATCGGCGGCTACTGCCTCCTCAGCGTGTTGGGAAGAGATCCATCCGGCGGATCGTCCAGCACGATCCTTGTCCCAGCTGCCGTGCTGCTTACCGGAGCCGGACTGGTCCTGGGGCTGCCGCCGATCACCGCGTGGCTCGCCCGTCGGTTGGCCAGCACCGCACGGTCCCTGCCGTTGACGCTCGCCATGCGTCGCGCCGAGGTCGAGCCCGGCGCCTCGCTGCGCGTGATCACAGGACTCGTACTGCTCGTCTACGCCACGTCCCTCACCCAGGGCGTTCTCGTGGAACTCAGCCAGGTGAGCCGCAACACCTCACCCATCCAGGAATACAAGATCAGCCTCGCCGAGCTGACGCCTCAGCAGCGGGAGAGCATGACCAAGGTAGAGGGAATCAGAGCACACGGCATCAGCACTCCGACCTGGTCCAACGCCAACGACGCCAACAGTGCAACCATCGACGTGACCGTCGCGACCTGCGCTCATCTCAAGGCCTTCAGCAAGTCGTCCCACGGGTGCGTTGACGGGAAGATCGTCCGCCTGCAGCGCCCCGATAATTTGCCGGATGAGGATGCCCAACCGGGCAGGAGCTTCCCCATCCTCCTGAACGACGGCAAGAAGTTCACGATCAGTGTCCCCAGGGAACTGCTGACCGCTCGTACCTACGAGTCGTACGACCTGGGCGCTGCGGACGTGCTCGTCCCTCCTGCTCTGCTTCCCGCCGGCACGCTTCCCGCAGATGGCCAGCTCGTTCTCGCCACCGATTCCGAACCTCAGACTGTCCGCACTACCCTCGACGCCCTCGGCACCATCGCCCCCACCGCCACCGTCGAACCCGTCGGCATCGTCATCGAGTCCCTCGCCCAACTCACCGTCATCCGCAGCCTCCTCGCCGCCGGTATGGTCCTCGGTCTCGTCATCAGCGTTGCCGCCTTCGTCGTGTCCGTCGCCGATCGGGCCATGGAGCGGCGGGGGCAGGTCGCCGCGCTCGCGTTGCTCGGGGCCAAGGCGGCGACGTTGCGGGTCGTGCAGTGTGCGCAGGTCGTGTTGCCGCTCGCCGTCGGGCTCGGGGCGGCCGTGGTCACCGGGTGGCTGGCCGAGTCGAGTTATCTGATCACCGGGGGTGGGGCCGTGCACTGGGACTGGAGTGGGTTGCCACTGCTGCTCGTCTGCTGTCTCGGAGTGCTGATCGCCGCCGCGGTCGCCTCACTGCCCCTCGTACGGCGTCACGTCGACCCTGAGCACATCCGGCGCGACTGACTCCGCCCCCTGGCGCGTCACCGTCGTCGCCGGGCCGCCCCCGAGGGCCGCCCGGCGACGCGGCGTCCCGCAACCTCAGCCCCCGGCCACCACGCGCCCGGCCCACGGCACCCGCACTCGCCACCGGCCCCGGCCCACGCCCCCCCAGCCCCACCCCCGACCACCCCACCCCTCGCCGTCGCCGTCCCCCCGCCCCCCTCACGCCACCAGCTCGTGCCCCCCGACCGTGCGTCGTGCCACCCGGGTCGTCAGTGCCAGCGTCAGGGACGCGGCTGTCAGGCCCGCCGCCAGGGCCGTCCACCAGAGGGTCGACGGGCCCAGGTTCGTGTAGAGGGTCACGCCCAGGGTCAGGGCCGCGAAGCGGGCCACGCCCCAGGTCCAGCTGAAGGCGCCCTGGTAGCGGCCGCGGGCGTGGGGTGGGGCCAGGTTGGCGATGATCGTCGCGGCGATGCCCGCGACCACCACCTCGCCCAGGGACCAGACGACCACCGACACCGTGAAGCCCACGATCCCGTCCGCCAGACCCGTCAGGGCCACGCCGATCGCGATCAGGGCACTGCCCGCGCCCTGCACCGGGAGCTGGGGAAGGCGCGCCAGCCTGGCCGTGACGAAGGGCTGGAGCGCGACCACCAGGATCGCGTTGACCGCCGCCATCGCCCCGTACACCGCCGGAGAGAGCCCGCTGTCGTGGACGGCGAGCGGCAGGGCGACCTCGGTCAGCGAGTAGACGAAGAGCTCGACGCCGAAGAGGGGGAGCAGTGCCAGGGCCAGTCGGTCGCGGAAGACGACTCCGTAGCCGATGCCGTCGTCCGAACCCTCCGCCGCCTTCGCTCGCGGCGGCTCGCTCAGGCGGGTCGCCACCACCAACGCGTAGATCAGCATCGTCCCCGCGTCCACCGCGAACAGCAGCCAGTAGCCCTGCGCCGCCAGGAAGCCGCCGAGGACGCCCGCCACCGCCGTACCGATGTTCACGCCCCAGCCGAACAGGGCGTACGCGCGCTGCCTGCGCTCCGCGTCGACCGCGTCGGCCATCAGCGCGTACGCCGCCGGGCCGACCAGCGCACCCAGCGCGCTGATCAGCAGCGCCGCGACCGCCATCGTCCAGACGCCCGGTGCCACGAAGAGCGCGCCCTGCGCCGCGGCCGAGCCGACGAGCCCGATCAGCATCGTCGGGCGGCGGCCGACACGGTCGGCGAGGACGCCGCCGACCGCCGGGCCGAGCAGATTGCCGGCGCCCAGCGCACCGAGGACGTACGTCGTCTCGGTCCCCGTCACATCACGCGTGGCGAGGAAGAAGACGAGGAAGGGCGTGACCATGAAGCCGAGCCGGTTGATCACGGTGCCGGCGAAGACGGTCCACACGGTGGGCGGGAGTCCGCGGAAGGAGGAGAACATGCGAGGACCTTGCTCCCGGGACATCGGGACCAGCCATTGATTAAGCTCAGACCGAATCGATCTACGGTGTGGGGGACACATGGAATCGGGGCTCAACTTCTCGGCGGCCGACCTGGCGCAGACGCGGTTCGCGGTCTCCCCCATGTGGGAGGTCGTCACCAGTTTCCGGCTGCTTCGGGACACCACCGAGCCGCCGCTGCACCGGCGTTGGGCCGCGCAGGTACGGCCCCGGCTCGCGCAGGCGGGACTCGACGACGGCTGGCTGGCCGAACTGGTCCCGGGCCACGGCTATCTCGCCGACTTCCTCAACCCGACCCCCGCCACTCCCTTCCCCACCCTCGCCGCCGAACTCGACGCCATCCGCGCGTCCACGCCCGCGCGGGTCCGCGCCGACCTGGACATCCTCCGGACCAAGGACCCGGCCGGCCGACGCCCCTCGCCACGGCTGCGGCTGCTGCGCGAGGCGCCCGAGGAGGCCCTGAAGAAGGTCGCCGCCGAGATCGAGACGTACTGGCAACTCGCCCTCGCCCCCTACTGGGCCCGCATCCGCCAGCTCCTCGAAGCCGATGTCTTCCACCGCGCCCGGCAGGTCGCCGAGCACGGCTCGGCGCGCGTCCTGAGCGAACTCCACGAGACCGTCTGGTGGGACGACGACACCCTGCACCTGGTCCGCCGACACTGCGCCACCATGACCCGCGACCAGGTCGGCTCGGGGCTGCTGCTCGTCCCCTCGGCGTTCGCGTGGCCGCGCGTCCTGACCCGTGCGGTGGCGCCGGATCCGCCCCAACTCGCCTATCCCGCACGGGGTGTCGGCAATCTCTGGGAGCCGCGTACGAACGCCGCGACCGACGCCGTCGCCGCCGTACTCGGCCGCTCCCGCACCCTGCTCCTCACCGAACTCGACACCCCGGCCTCCACCACCCAACTCGCCCTCCACTGCGGGCTGTCGGCCGCCGGTGTCTCCCAGCACCTGACGGCGCTGCGCAACGCGGGCCTCGTCACCGCGCACCGCAGCGGCCGCTCCGTCCTCTACGCCCGCACCTCGGTCGCGGACGCCCTGCTCGTACCCTCGGAAGAGCTCGTATGACCTGATCCCGGCCGGACGGACTTCCCGGCTCTCGTGCGCCCTTGCGTTGGAGTGGACTCCAGCTTCTAAAGTGCCGCGCGAACCGGCTGCACGCCGGAAGGCCAACGGGGAGGTCCGACACATGCGTTATCGCGTACTCGGCGGGACCGGGATCGAAGTCAGCGCCTACTGCCTCGGCACGATGATGTTCGGCGCCGTCGGCAATCCCGACCACGCGGACTCGGTACGGGTCATCCATGCCGCGCTCGACCAGGGCATCAACTTCGTGGACACCGCCGACATGTACTCGGCCGGCGAGTCCGAGGAGATCGTCGGCAAGGCGCTGCGCGACCCCAGGCGGCGGGACGGCGTCGTCCTCGCCACCAAGGGGTACTTCCCGATCGGCGAGGGGCCCGCCCGCGGCGGCCTCTCGCGGCGCTGGCTCACCAAGGCCGTCGAGGACAGCCTGACGCGGCTCGGCACCGACCGGATCGACCTCTACCAGGTCCACCGGCCCGACCACCGTACGGACATCGAAGAGACGCTCGCCGTCCTCGGCGACCTCCAGGCGCAGGGCAAGATCCGGGCGTTCGGCTGCTCCACGTTCCCCGCCGAGGAGATCGTCGAGGCGCACGCCGTCGCCGAGCGGCGCGGCCTGCGCCGCTTCCGCACCGAGCAGCCGCCGTACTCGCTGCTCGCGCGGGGCATCGAGGCCTCGGTGCTGCCGGTGGCGCAGCGGTACGGGATGGGGGTGCTGACCTGGAGTCCGCTGGCGTCCGGGTTCCTCACCGGGAAGTACCGCAAGGACCGGCCGATCGACCTCACGAGCGGGCGCCCGGCGCTCCATCCGCACCGCTTCGACCCGACGATCCCCGGCAACGCCGCCAAGCTCGACGCCGTCGAGCGGCTCGTCGCGCTGGCGGAGGAGATCGGCTGCTCGCTGCCCGAACTGGCCATCGCCTTCGCGGCCGCGCATCCGGCCGTGACGTCCGTGATCATCGGGCCGCGGACGGCGGACCAGCTGGAGGGGCTGCTCAAGGGCGCCTCGCTGGTCCTCGACGACGAGGCTCTCGACCGGATCGACGAGATCGTCCCGCCCGGCACGAACCTCTACCAGGCGGACGGCGTCTGGCGCCCCCCGGCTCTGACGAACGCGACACTGCGCCGCCGGGCACTGGACGACCGCGCGGCGGGGTGAGACGGGCGGCCCACTGCGCGCGGCGGGGTGAGGGGCCGAGCGCGCCCCTACCCCGCGGCGGCACCCGAAGGGAGAGCCCTCGCGGGCACCCGCGGGGCGGGCCGCACTGCGCGGCGACCCGAAAGGCAAGCCCCCACCCCGCGGCGGCGCCAGGCCAAGCCCCGCACCGACCCCCGGTACGCCGGTGGCCCGAGTACGCCTGTGGCCCCAACGCCCCAGCCCCGGTCGTGGGGTGAGAAAGACCGGGTTCCTGTCGGTGTGAGGGGCCATGCTTACCGGCATGGGTACGAAGAGGCGTCCGATCACGGCGGACGAGCGCAGGGCCCGGCTGGGCGTACGGCACCGGCTGGCCGGGGCGGCACGGGCGACGGACGTGGCAGAGGTGGCGGGGTCCCTGGTGGCCCTGCACGCGACCGATCCGGCGAGCGTCTTCCTCGCCGTGGGGGCGCGGCTGAGCGGGGACGAAGGACCGGTACGGGCCCTGGAACAGGCCCTGTACGAGGACCGGACTCTGACCCGGATGCACGGGATGCGGCACACCATCTTCGTCTTCCCGACCGACCTCACCCCGGCCCTGCACGCCTCCACCACGCGTGACGTCGCCACCCGCGAACGGGCCATGCTCGTCAGGGACCTGCGCAAGGGCAGCGCGTACGACGAGGAGTGGCTGGCGGAGACCGAACGGCTGCTGACGGCGGAGCTGGCGGCGCGGGGCGAGGCGACGGGCGCCGAGCTCGGTGCGGCCGTCCCGCGACTGCGCGCCCGGTACGTCCACGGGGTCGGCACCCGCCAGGAGGGCGACCAGCCGCTCTCCAGCCGGCTGCTGCGCGTCCTCGGCATGGAGGGCCGGATCGCCCGCGGCCGGCCCCAGGGCTCGTGGACCTCCAGCCGCTTCCGCTGGACGCTGACCCCGGAGCGCCCCGACCCGAGCGACGCGGACGCCCACGCCGAACTCGTCCGGCGCTGGCTGGCGACCTGCGGCCCGGCGACCGAGGCCGACCTGAAGTGGTGGACCGGCTGGAGGGTCACCGACGTCCGCAAGGCGCTGGCGGCGCTGGGCGCGGAGGAGGTGGAGCTGGCGGAGGGCACCGGCTACGTCCTGGCGGACGACACCGCGCCCGTACCGGAGCCGGAGCCGTGGGCGGCGCTGCTCCCGTCGCTCGACCCGACGGCGATGGGCTGGCAGCAGCGCGACTGGTACATCGACCCGGCGTACCGGCCGGTGCTGTACGACCGCAGCGGGAACATCGGCCCGACGGTGTGGTGGAACGGCCGCGTCGTCGGCGTCTGGGCGCAGCGCCCGGACGGCGAGATCGTCCACCGGCTGCTCGCCGACGTGGGCGCGGAGGCCGGCGCCGCCGTCGCGGCCGAGGCGGAGCGGCTCGCGGGCTGGATCGGCGACGTGCGGGTGACTCCCCGCTTCCGCTCGCCGCTGGAGCGGGAACTGGCTGCCGGGGGATGAGTCCGGGAGAAGGGACGGCGGGGGACGAGGTGCCGGAAGTCGACAGGACGGGGGACGAGGTGCGGGCAGTCGACACGGCGGGGGACGAGGTGCCGGTCCTGCTGACCTCGCCCCAGCGCACGTCCACGAGCCTCCTGATGTCCGACGCGGCGGCACGCCGGGGCATGAGGGTTCGGGTCCTGGACGGGCCACCCGAGCCGCTCGCCCCCGGGCGGTCGGGGCACCACTGGTACGGCGGCCCGCTGCTGGCCGACCGGATCGCCCTGCCGCTCGGCCTGGGCCTTCTGGAACCGGCGGACGCGTGGCTCGCGGACCTCCCGGAGGAGTTCACCGCCCGTCGCGTCGTCCTGACGACGCTGGACGAGGCCAGGGCGAGCCTTCGGCAGCCCGCGTTCGTGAAGCCGCCCGGCGACAAGTCCTTCCCGCCCGCCGTGTACACGGACGGCGGGCGGCTCGCGGAGGGGGTGCCGGGGCGCCTGCCGCCGCACACGGCGGTCCTCGTCTCGGACGTGGTGAGCTTCGCCTCCGAGTTCCGGCTGTTCGCGCTCGACGGCCGGATCGTCACGGGGAGCCGGTACGCCGTGTACGGCCGTCTCGACCCGGGTCCGCTGACGGCCGGTGCCCGGCGCTTCGGCGAACGGCTCCTCGCCGAGGCGGGCGGGTCGCTGCCGAGCGCGGTCGCCGTCGACATCGGCCTGATCACGGACATGGACACCGGAGGGGAACGGTGGGCGGTGGTCGAGGCGAACATGCCGTGGTTCGCGCACAGCTACGCGTCCGAGCCCGGCCGGGTCCTCGACGTCGTCCTGCGTGCGGCGGGCCCGCTGCACCACGTCACCGAACGGGACCGTCGCTTCCTGCGGCCGGGGAGGTCAGAGGTTCGAGCAGTGGTTCCTGCGGGTGGAATCCCGGAAGAATCCGGAAAGGACCCCGCGAGGTGTCGAGGATCGGCGACCGGCTCCGACGTCCCCTGTGAAAGGCGTCCGGGAATCGGATGAGCCACCAACGAAGGAGAACGTCATGAAGTACCTCGTCATGGTGCAGGGATCCCAGGCCGACTACGAGGTGATGAGCGGCAAGCGCTCCGGGGAGGGTCCCGTGTGGAGCGAGCAGGACATGAAGGCGATGTTCGAGCACATGGGGTCGATCAACAACGACCTCGCGGAGTCGGGCGAGCTGGTCGACGCGCAGGGGCTGGTCGAGCCGGCCAGGACGCGGTTCGTGTCGATCGACAAGGCCGGGCAGCCGGTGATCACCGACGGGCCGTACGGCGAGACGAAGGAGCTGCTCGCCGGGTACTGGGTGCTCGACTGCGCGAGCCTGGAGCGGGTCACGGAGATCGCGGCGCGTGTCGCCCGGTGCCCGCAGCCCGCGGGGGCGCCGGAGTACCCGGTGGTGATCCGCCAGATCGACGAGCGGTCCGAGTCCGAGTTCCTCGCCGGCTGAGCGTGGACGAGGAGGAGACGGTCGAGGACCTGCTGCGCCGGCACGCGCCGCAGGTCCTCGGCGCGCTCGTCCGCCGGTACGGGCACTTCGACGCCGCCGAGGACGCCGTACAGGAGGCCCTGCTGGCCGCCGCGCGGCAGTGGCCGGAGGCGGGGACGCCCGCGAATCCGCGCGGCTGGCTGATCCGGGTGGCCTCGCGGCGGCTGACCGACCAGCTGCGGGCGGACGAGGCGCGGGCGCGGCGGGAGGAGACGGCCGCCCGTCTGGAGCCGCGCGAGACCCGGGCCGCCCCGTCCGACGACGACACCCTCACGCTGCTCTTCCTCTGCTGCGATCCGGCGCTCGCGCCGACCGCCCGGATCGCGCTGACGCTGCGCGCGGTCGGCGGCCTCACCACGGCGGAGATCGCCCGTGCCCATCTCGTGCCCGAGGCGACGATCGCGCAGCGGATCAGCCGGGCGAAGGCGAAGCTCCGCGACCACCCCTTCCGCCCTCCCGGCCCGGACGACCGGGACGCCCGGCTGGCCACCGTCCTCCAGGTGCTCTACCTGATCTTCAACGAGGGCTACACCGCGACCTCGGGCCCGACCCTCCACCGCGGCGACCTGGCCGGCGAGGCGATCCGGCTGACCCGGGCCGTGCGCCGCCTGCTGCCCCGGGAGGGCACGGTGACCGGTCTGCTGGCCCTGATGCTCCTGACGGAGGCCAGGAGCGCGGCCCGCACGGGCTCGCACGGCGAGCTGATCCCCCTGGACGAACAGGACCGCACGCTCTGGGACTCCGCTGCGATCGCCGAGGGCACGGCCCTGGTCGAGGAGGCCCTCGCGGAGGGCCCGCCGGGCCCGTACCAGCTCCAGGCGGCGATCTCGGCCCTCCATGACGAGGCGGCCCGCCCCGAGGACACGGACTGGCCGCAGATCCTCGCCCTCTACGACCTCCTGGTCGCCCAGGCCCCCGACCCGATGGCGGAACTGGGCCGCGCGGTGGCCGTCGCGATGGTCCACGGCCCCGAGTCCGGCCTCGCCGAACTCACCGCCCTGGAACCGCGTCTGAAGGACCACCACCGTCTCGCGGCGGTCCGCGCCCACCTCCTCGAACGCACCGGCGCGACCGAAGCGGCCCGTGAGGCCTACGAGGAGGCGGCCCGCCTCACCCTCAGCCTCCCGGAACGCCACTACTTGCGCACGAAGGCGTCCCGGCTGGGTCGGTGAGCGCGCGGGCCGTCCGTCTCGACGGGGTGGACATGTTCCCGGGCGGGTACGCCCCTCAGGCAGCGGCCCCTGATGTCTCGCCCGACCGCAGCCGGATCAGCGTCGCGTCCAGGTCGGCGCCTCCCCGCGCCCCGCGGTTGTACGGCAGCCTGCCGAGCATCGCCGCCATGCCGCAGGTGTTCGTGAGCGCCGAGAAGACGAGGCCGCCGGCGATGCCCGCCGACAGCAGCTGCCAGGCCGGGTGGAGGAGCAGCCCCAGGGCCAGGCCGAGCAGCACCAGCGATCCGGCGGCGAGCCGGACCTGGCGCTCCATCGCCCAGGTGGCACGGGCGGCGGCGCCCTGGGGACGGGCGAGTTCGTGGCCGCGCGCGGCCCAGCCGGTGGTGCCGCCCGTGAGGTCGAGCGCGGTCACGCCGTGTGCGGCGAGCTGCGCGCGGGCGGCGGCGGAGCGGTTGCCCGACTGGCACACCACGAGCAGCTCGCCCCGGCCGGCGGCCTGCGCGAGCGCGGGCAGGGCGCGGGAGAGCTGGTCGAGAGGGACGTTGAGGGCGCCGGGCACATGGCCGGAGGCGTACTCGCCGGGCGTGCGGACGTCGACGACCGTGAGCCCGCCGAGTCGGGCACGGGCCTGGTCGGCGTCGAGGGAGCGGGGGGTGGTCATGGCAGCTGTCATCCTTAGGTCTTCGACGGGACCCCGTTCGAGGGAGTAAATTACCCCCTGGGGTATCTGTGGAGGAGTACTTGTGGAACTGGATCTGGCGGGTGCGGAGCTGAAGGCCGTCCTGAACCGGCTGCGCCGGGCGCAGGGCCAGATCTCCGGCGTGATCCGGATGATCGAGGAGGGCCGCGACTGCGAGGAGGTCGTGACCCAGCTCGCCGCCGCCTCCCGGGCCCTGGACCGGGCCGGTTTCGCGATCATCGCGACGGGTCTGCAGCAGTGCCTGACGGACATGGACGCCGGGCAGAAGGACGGCGAGGACCGCGAGCAGATGCGGGCCCGGCTGGAGAAGCTCTTCCTCTCGCTCGCCTAGACGGCATCTCGGCTCAGCCGAGGGCGGTGTCGAGCAGCATCAGCGCCGACACCCCCAGCAGGACCGCCCCGAACGTGCGGCGCAGCGTCTCGCCCGGGACCTTCGCGGCGAGCCGCCGCCCGTCCCAGGCGCCGAGGATCGCCGCCCCCGCGAAGGGAGCGATCACGGCCCAGTCGAGGGTTCCGGCCGTGCCGCCCCGCGCCAGCAGGGCGGCCAGCGCGTTGACGGAGACGACCAGCAGGCTGGTCCCGACCGCCACCCGCATCCGCAGACCGACGATCTGCACGAGCGCCGGTACGGTCAGGAATCCGCCGCCCACGCCGAGAACGCCGGTGACCGCGCCGAGCCCGGCACCCGCACCCGCGACCGCCGGAGCCCCGCGCCGTACCGCCGCGCTCTCCGGGGCGCGCCGCACCATCCGTACCGCCGCCACCCCCGCCAGCAGGGCGAATCCGCCGGTCAGCAGCCACTCCGGCAGCCGGGCCGACAGCAGCCCGCCGAGCGCCGCCGGCACGAGCCCCGCCGCCGCGAACAACGCGCCCGTCCCCCACCGCACCCGGCCGTCGCGGGCATGGGCGAAGAGCGCGGTGGCCGAGGTCGCGAGCACGATGAGCAGGCTCGCGGTGGCGGCCGCGGGCGGCGCGAATCCGAGCAGATAGATCAGTACGGGTACGGCGAGCACGCTGCCGCCGCCCCCGAGGGCCCCGAGCGCGAGTCCGACGACGGCGCCTCCGGCGAGGGCGATCAGCACCGGTTCGGGACGGGCGCGTTCGCGAACGAGTCGTCGATCGCGACCACGTCATGGCCCGCGGCCGCCAGCATCGAAGCGGCGACGGCCGCCCGCATCCCGCCCGCGCAGTGCACCCAGAGGGTCACCCCGGCGGGTAGCTCCCGCAGCCGGGAGCGGAGTTGGTGCAGTGGGATGTGCAACGACCCCGGGATGTGTCCGGCCGAGGTGCGCTCGGACGCCCGCCGGACGTCGAGCACGCGGTCCTCCTCGCCGAGGTCGGCGAAGACGGCGCGGCGGTACGACTCCGGCCGCTCCCCCGCCGGCACCCAGTCCTCGGGGCCGCCGGTCGCGGCGGCGGCCGGTCGGTCGATGCCGACGCGCACCAGTTCGCGCTGGGCTTCGGCCAATCGGGCCGGCGACTCCGCGAGCAGGGTCACCGGCTTGCCCCACGGGATGAGCCAGGCCAGATGGGTCGCGAACTGCCCGCCCGCCTCGATGTTGAACGAGCCGACGACATGCCCCTCGGCGAACGCCACCCGGCTGCGCAGATCGACCACCCACTCGCCCGCGGCCAGCCGCGCCGCGATCTCCTCGGCGTCCGCGAGGGGAGGCGGGGTGAGGTCGACGGGAGCCGGGCCCATGCTGTTGAGCGGGCCCATGTGGGCGTAGTACGCGGGGATGTCGTCGAGCCCGGAGAGCAGCTCGGCGACGAAGGTGTCGGCGTCCTTGACCAGGGCCTCGTTCACCGCCGTCTGCTCACCGATCGTGGTGGGGCCGGCGTCGGGCGACGACGGGCCGGAGGCGCAGAAGCTGCCGAAGCCGTGGGTGGGCAGGACGGCGGTGTCCGCGGGGAGTTCGGCGGCGAGGCGGTGCGCGGAGGCGTGCTGGGCGCGGGCGAGCCGCTCGGTCAGCCCGGGCTCGACGAGGTCGGGGCGGCCGACGGTGCCGATGAGGAGCGAGCCGCCGGTGAAGACGGCGGCGGCGCGGCCGGCCTCCTCCAGGACGTACGAGGTGTGGTGCGGGGTGTGTCCGGGGGTGGCCATCGCCCGCAGGACGAGCTCGTCGTCGACGGTGAGCCGGTCGCCGTCGGAGACCGGAAGCCGGTCGTACGCGACGGGGGCCTCGGCCGGGACCACATAGGCGGCACCGGTGATCCGGGCCAGCTCCCGGCCGCCGCTCACATAGTCGTTGTGCACATGGGTCTCCAGCACATGGGAGATCCGCACACCGCGCAGAGCCGCCGCGGTGAGCACCCGGTCGATGTCACGCGGCGGGTCGATCACGACGGCGTGGGCGGTTCCGCCCGCGAGGTATCCGCGGTTGCCGAGACCCGGCACCTCGACGGTGTCCACGAAGAACACGGCCTACTCCTTCCCGAGCTCGCCGAGCGAGCTCAATTACCCCCCGGGGTATCCAAACTACTCCGTGACCCTAACAGAATTACCCCCGGGGGTATCCAGTCCCTTGCCGGAACGGCAAAGGGCCGGGACTCCGTCGTGCGGAGTCCCGGCCCTGGCCGGCGATGGAAGGCGATGCGTCGCCCCAGGTCAGTCGGTCGCGAGGCCCTTCAGCTTCTTGGCGAACTTCGCGAGGCGCGCGCCCTGGTAGCGCGCGGCCTGGAGGACGTTCTCCTCCGGGGTGCCGTTCGCACCCGGGTGCGCCGTGCCGTAGGGGTTGCCGCCCGCCGCGTAGACCGACGGGTCGGTGTAGCCGGGGGAGACGATGACCGAGCCCCAGTGGTGGAAGGTGTTGTAGAGCGCGAGCAGCGTCGACTCGTTGCCGCCGTGCACGTTGTGGGCGCTGGTGAAGGCGGTCGCCGGCTTGTCGGCCATGCCGCCCTGCTGCCACAGGCCGCCCGAGGTGTCGATGAACTGCTTCAGCTGCGCGGCGACGTTGCCGAACCGAGTGGGAGTGCCGAAGGCGTAGGCGTCGGCCCACTCCAGGTCGTCGAGCGTGGCGATCTCGACGTCGCCCGTGGCGTCCACATGGGCGCGCCAGGCCGGGTTCGAGTCGATGGCGGCGTCGGGGGCGAGCTCGGGGACCCGGCGCAGCCGGACCTCCGCACCCGCCTTCTCGGCGCCTTCGGCGACGGCCTGGGCGAGCTCGTGCACGTTCCCCGTGGCCGAGTAGTAGATGACAGCAACCTTGACGGACATGTCGAGCCCCTTAAGCGGATTCCGTTCCGGTTCAACGGATCGAGCGTAAGCGGATACCCATCCACTTCGCAAGGGGAAGCCTCGAAGAACCGGATAGCGCTCCGTTATGCTCGAGTCACGGACGGACCGAGGGGGCTCGGGGCCAGGGCGAAGGGCAGGCGGACGACATGAGCACGGAGAAGAAGAAACCGGCGCAGGGGCCGGGACCGGGCGGACCCGAGCCGGTCCCCGGACTCCCCCTCTCCGGCACTCCCTCCGCCCCCGGGATCACCCTGCTCCCCACCGCCGGACGCGCCGCCCCCGAGCGCGCCGATGCCGCGCGCAATCGGCGCAAGATCCTCGACGCGGCGGCCCGGATCGTCGCCGAGGTGGGGCCGGAGGCCGTCACCATGAACCAGGTCGCCCACGCCAGCGGGATCGGCGTCGGCACGGTCTACCGCCGGTTCGGCGATGTCTCCCAGCTCCTGTGGGCCCTCCTCGACGACCGGGAACGGCAGTTCCAGGAGGCGTACATGGGCGGCCCGCCTCCGCTCGGCCCCGGCGCCCCCGCCGACGAGCGGCTGCATGCCTTCCTCGACGCCCTCGTCGACCGCGTCATCGAACAGCGCGAACTCCTGCTGGCCGCCCAGGCCGCCGCCCCCAGCGCGCGCTACACCAGCGGCGCGTACCTCGCGATGCACACCCATGTCGCGCTGCTGCTCTCACGGATGCGGCCCGAGGCGAACGGCGCGCTGCTCGCCCACCTCCTGCTCGCACCGTTCTCGCCGAGCCTGATGCACCACCTGTCGGTCGAGCGCGAGCTCTCGGCGGAGGAGCTCAAGGCGGGGCTCAACGCGCTGCTGAACCTGGGGGAATGAGCGCCGCGAGCCCGTCCAGGACGCGGGCGAGACCGAAGGCGTAGGCGTGGCCGGCGTCGTACAGGCCCTGGTACGCCACGGCCGACGCCTCTCCCACCCGGGTCGCCAGCGGGAAGCGCTCCGGGTCGAGCACCCGGGCCAGCAGCGGCTCGTGCGCGGCCCACCACTCGTGGTCGGACAGCACGCTCTCCCGCGCCACGGCCCGCGCGTCCAACTCCGTCCGCGCCATGGTCTGCACGAAGCCGAGGACATGGGTCAGCGCCGAGTCCATGGCCACGTCGTCGAGCCCCACGCCCTCGAAGGCGCCGAGCTCGTGCTCGTACTTGGTCATCACCCCCGGGCCGAGCGGCGGCCGGTGGACCCTGAGCTCCGCCAGCCACGGATGGCCCAGATACAGCGCGCGGTTGGCGTCGGCGACCGCCGTCACCCGCTCCCGCCAGGGCTCGTCCGCCGCGAAGGCCGCGCGCGGCATCCGCAGGAAGACCGCGTCCAGCATCAGATCGAGCAGCTCGGCCTTGCCCGGGACGTAGGTGTAGAGCGTCATGGGGGTCACGCCCAGGCGCTGGGCGACCGCGCGCATGGTGAGCGCGTCGAGCCCGCCCTCGTCGGCCAGACCGATCGCCGCGCCCACGACCGCGTCGACGGTCAGCCCCTGCCGAGGCCCCCGCCGTCCCCCCGGGACCGGCGAAGCGCCGTCCCGCCACAGCAGCTCCAGGGTCCGCGCCGGGTCCCCCTCCCCACTGCTCCGCTCCTTCGCCATGACACCCATTCTCGCAGGTCAGACCTCATACTCGTTACTTTGTACGCTGTATAGAGTAACGTGGTCCCGGTACGGGACCACCATCGGAGGGCGCACACATGACCACCCCCGCCGCAGCGGACAGCCACCACGTCATCCAGGTCCGCGGAGCCCGGGAGAACAACCTCAAGGACGTCTCCGTCGACCTCCCCAAGCGCCGTCTCACCGTCTTCACCGGTGTCTCCGGCTCCGGGAAGTCCTCGCTCGTCTTCGGCACCATCGCCGCCGAGTCGCAGCGCCTCATCAACGAGACCTACAGCGCCTTTCTCCAGTCCTTCATGCCGAGCCTCGGCCGGCCGGACGTGGACGGACTGCACAACCTCAGCGCCGCGATCGTCGTCGACCAGGAGCGGATGGGCGCCAACTCCCGCTCCACCGTGGGCACGGCGACCGACGCGTACACGATGCTCCGGATCGTCTTCAGCCGTCTCGGCACCCCGCACATCGGCACCTCGGGAGCCTTCAGCTTCAACCTGCCCGAGGGCATGTGCCCGCACTGCGAGGGCGTCGGCGAGGTCTCCGACATCGACGTCGACGAGCTCGTCGACCGGACCAAGTCCCTCAACGAGGGCGCCATCACCGTGCCGGGCTACGCCGTCGACTCCTGGATGTGGCAGATCATGGCCCACTCCGGTTTCTACGACCCCGACAAGAAGCTGGCCGACTTCACCGAGCAGGAGTGGGAGGACTTCCTCCACAAGCCGTCCTGCAAGGTGAAGGTCGGCTCCAACAACTTCACCTACGAGGGCCTGGTCCTGAAGCTCCAGCGCACGGTCCTCGCCAAGGACCGCGAAGCCATGCAGGCCCACATCCGGGCCTTCGTGGACCGCGCCGTCGTCTTCCGCACCTGCCCCGAGTGCGAGGGCACCCGGCTGACCCGGGCCGCGCTGTCCTCCCGCATCGACGGGGTCAACATCGCCGAGTGCTCGGCCATGCAGATCAGCGACCTGGCCGACTTCGTCCGCCGGATCGAGGACCCTTCGGTCGCCCCGCTCCTCGCGGGTCTGCGCGAGCTGCTCGACTCCCTCGTCGAGATCGGCCTCGGCTATCTCAGCCTGGACCGGGCCTCCGGCACGCTCTCCGGCGGCGAGGCGCAGCGCGTGAAGATGGTGCGCCACCTCGGCTCCTCGCTCACCGACGTCACCTACGTCTTCGACGAGCCCACCACCGGACTGCACCCGCACGACATCCAGCGCATGAACGACCTGCTGCTGCGGCTGCGCGACAAGGGCAACACCGTCCTGGTCGTGGAGCACAAGCCGGAGGTCATCGAGATCGCCGACCACGTGGTCGACCTGGGCCCTCGCGCGGGCTCGGCGGGCGGCGAGATCTGCTACTCGGGCGACGTGCCGGGTCTGCGCGCCTCCGGGACGCTGACCGGCGACCACCTCGCGCACCGGGCGAAGCTGCGCGCCGAGGTACGGCCCCGGACCGGCTCGCTCTCCATCGAGGGGGCGACCCAGCACAACCTCCGGAACGTGAACGTCGAGATCCCGACCGGCGTCCTGACGGTCGTCACGGGCGTGGCCGGCTCCGGCAAGTCGTCCCTCGTCCACGGCAACCTGCCGGGCCGTGAGGGTGTCGTCGTCGCCGACCAGTCCCCGATCCGCGGCTCGCGCCGCTCGAACCCGGCGACGTACACGGGAGTGCTCAACCCGATCCGCAACGCCTTCGCCAAGGCCAACGGTGTCAAGGCGGCTCTCTTCAGCGCCAATTCGGAGGGCGCGTGCCCGACGTGCAACGGGCTCGGTCTCGTCTACACCGACCTGGCGATGATGGCGGGCGTCGCCTCGGTCTGCGAGGAGTGCGAGGGGAAGCGCTTCACCGGTGAGGTGCTCTCCTACACCCTCGACGGCAAGAACATCCACGAGGTGCTGTCGATGTCGATCGAGGAGGCGTACGACTTCTTCACGGCGAAGGGCCAGGCGCGGACGATCCTCGGCCGGCTGAAGGACGTCGGCCTCGGCTACCTCCGCCTCGGCCAGCCCCTCAACACCCTCTCGGGCGGCGAGCGCCAACGTCTGAAGCTGGCGATCCACATGGCCGAGAAGGGCGCGATCTACGTCCTGGACGAGCCGACCACGGGCCTGCACCTGGCCGACGTCGACCAGCTCCTGGCCCTCCTGGACCGGCTCGTCGAGGCGGGCAACACGGTCGTGGTCATCGAGCACCACCAGGCGGTCATGGCCCACGCCGACTGGCTGATCGACCTGGGGCCGGGCGCGGGCCACGACGGCGGCAGCATCGTCTTCGAGGGCACCCCGTCCGAACTGGTCGAGAAGGGCGACACCCTGACGGCACGCCACCTGAAGGCGTACGTGGGCGCCTGAGCCGTGGCCGTGGGTGCGGGCCGGGCACGCCCCCCGCACCCACGGCACCCCAGAGGCCCACCGAACGTCCGCGGCATCCGTCCGCCCCTCGAAACGATCTGGACCCGGCCCTCCCCCGCGGCGCACCATCGGCCCCATGGCGACCTTCCTCATCCTCCACGGCTTCCAGAACCACCGACCGCCCGGCCACTGGCACCACTGGCTGGCCGGGGAGCTGCGGGCGCGCGGGCACGAGGTGCGCTACCCCCAGCTGCCCGAGCCGGACGCGCCCGTCCTGGACGACTGGGTGGCGGCGCTGCGCGCTCAGCTCCACCGTCCCGCCGAGGGCGAGTTCGTCGTGATCGCGCACAGCCTGTCCGTCCTACTCTGGCTGCGGGCCGCGTCGCCCGATGTCGACCGGGTCCTGCTCGTCGCCCCGCCCTCCCCCGCCGTGACGGCCTCGATCCCCGAGATCACCGCCTTCGCCGAGGGGCTCGACCTGGACGCCGTCCGGCTGAAGGCGCCCGCGCGGCTCGTGTACGCCGCCGGGGACCCGTACTGCCCCGAGGGCGCCGACGTGCACTACGGCACCCCGCTCGGCCTCGACATGGACGTCGTCCCCGGCGGCGCGCACCTCACCCCGGACTCCGGGTACGGGGAGTGGCCGTCGGTCCTCCGGTGGTGCGAGGACCCGGCGACGAGGCTCGGCCCCCGGTAGGGGGCGTGCGCCGGAGGGGCGAGCGCTCCGGGACCGCTTGACCGCATCGGGTGACCGGCCGTGCGCCCGCCGCACCCCGGAGAGACGATCGATCCATGACCACCGAGATCCACCTCGCCCAGCAGCCGGAGGCCGACGAGCTGCTCGGCCGCTCCCCGCTCGCCGCGCTCGTCGGCATGCTGCTCGACCAGCAGGTCCCCATGGAGTGGGCGTTCTCCGGGCCGTACACGATCGCCCAGCGGCTCGGCACGGACGATCTCGACGCGGGGCAGATCGCCGCGTACGACCCCGAGGCGTTCGGCGCGCTGCTCTCCGAGAAGCCCGCCGTGCACCGCTACCCCGGCTCGATGGCCAAGCGGATCCAGCAGCTGTGCCGGTTCCTCGTCGACGAGTACGGCGGTGACGCCGAGGCCGTCTGGGCGGACGCGGGGAGCGGGAAGGAGCTGCTGGCCCGGCTGAAGGCGCTGCCCGGTTTCGGGGTGCAGAAGGCCCAGATCTTCCTCGCGCTGCTGGGCAAGCAGTACGGCGTACGTCCCGAGGGCTGGCGGGAGGCGGCCGGCGCGTACGGCGACACCGGCTCGTACCGATCCGCCGCGGACATCACGGGACCGGAGTCGCTCGCCAAGGTCCGCGCCTTCAAGCAGGAGGCGAAGCGCGCCGCAAAAGCGGCCAAATCGGCGGAGAATTGACGGTTCCGAATGTCAATCCTGCTAAATGCGACATGAATTGCCGCGGATCTGTTCACAGGGAGCACCCGAGATCGCTAACTTCCCCTCAACCTCGTTCGTATCGGGAAGGACCTCTGTGAACGCATCCTCTCGCAGAGCCGCGGCCACCCTGGCCGCAGCCGCACTCGCTACCCCGCTCCTGCTGGCCGCCGCTTCCCCCGCCACCGCCACTCCGGACCCCGGGGCCAAGCCCGCCCGGGACGCCGCGCAGCTGGCGAAGAAGCTGGTCCGCGAGACGTCCGGCAAGGACGCCTACAAGCACCTGCAGAAGTTCCAGGCGATAGCCGACTCGGCCGGCGGTCACCGCGCGGCCGGCTCGCTCGGGCACGACGCCTCCGCGGCGTACGTGTACCAGCAGCTCAAGAAGGCCGGCTACAACGTCTCGTATCAGAAGTTCGAGTTCATCTACACCCAGACGCTGGCCGAGAAGGCCGCCGTGATCTCCCCGGCGGCCCGCGACATCCAGATCTCGGCGATGACGTACACGAAGTCGACGCCCGTCGGCGGCATCAAGGCCGACCTGGCGACGGTCCCGGTCGACGCCGACGGCACCACCGGCTGTGAGCCGGCCGACTTCGCCTCCTCGACCTTCACGGGCAAGGTCGCCCTGATCAAGCGCGGCGGCTGCACCTTCGCCGTGAAGCAGGAGAACGCCGCGGCGGCGGGCGCCGCGGGCGCGATCATCTACAACAACACCGCGGGTGCCCTCTCCGGCACGCTCGGCGACCCCGCGGCCGGGAAGATCCCGACCGGTGGCGTCACCCAGGCCGAGGGCGAGAAGCTCGCCGCCGACCTCGCCAAGGGCCCGGTGAACATCTCCTTCGAGATCCGCCAGCTCCAGGAGAAGCGCTCCACCAACAACGTCATCGCGGAGACGAAGGGCGGCAACGCGGCCAACACCGTGATGCTCGGCTCGCACCTCGACTCCGTGACCGCGGGCCCCGGCATCAACGACAACGGCTCCGGCTCCGCCGGTCTGCTCCAGGCCGCCCTGGAACTCGCCGAGTCGAAGGACAAGGTCCGCAACAAGGTCCGCTTCGCCTGGTGGTCCGCCGAGGAGAACGGCCTGCTCGGCTCCGAGCACTACGTCGCGAACATGAGCGAGCTGGACAAGAAGGAAGTCAAGCTCTACCTCAACTTCGACATGATCGCCTCGCCGAACTACGGCCTGTTCGTGTACGACGGCGACAACTCGGACAACGTCGGCGCGGGCGCCGGCCCTGAGGGCTCCGCCCAGCTCGAGCGCGACATCAACGAGTTCATGGACAAGCGCGGTCTCCCGCACGAGGGCACCGACTTCACGGGCCGCTCGGACTACGGACCGTTCATCGAGATCGGCATCCCGTCGGGCGGCACGTTCACCGGCGCCGAGGGCATCAAGACGGCCGCGCAGGCGGCCAAGTTCGGCGGTACGGCGGGTGTCGCGTACGACGTGAACTACCACGCGGCCGGTGACAACCTGTCGAACGTCAACATGACGGCCTTCGACGCCAACATCGACGTCATCGCCAACGCCGTGGGCACCTACGCCCACGACATCAGCTCCCTGCGCAAGCCGGTCGTCTCCGTCCCGACGGACGGCGACGCGGGCAGTGGCGGCGGCCTCCACGAGGACCACGGCCACGAGGTCACCGAGTAACACGACCTGCCGAACGCGGGCCCGGTCCCTTCGGGGGCCGGGCCCTACCTCTTCCGGCGCGCCGTGCCGAAGACCGAGCGGCTGATCTCGCGCCCCAGCTGCGTCCCGATCGACCGGGCCAGCGACTTGAAGACCCCGCTCCCCACCACCTGCTCGGCGAGCGACTCCTCCTCCTTCCGAGGCGCCCGCGTCGCCGTCCTCGCCGCCTCTGCCTCCTGCGCCTCCTGCGCCGCCCTCACCGCCGCCGCCTCCGCCGCCTGCTGCTCCGCCGTCAGCTTCTCGTACGCCGACTCCCGCTCCACCGCCTCCGCGTACCGCCCGTACAGCGGCGAGCCCTTCACCGCCGCCTCCAGTGCCGCCGGCTCGATCGGGCCCATCAGCGACTCCGGCGCCCGCAGCCGCGTCGCCGCCACCGGGGTCGGCGCGCCCGTCTCGCTCAGCACGGTCACCACCGCCTCGCCCGTCCCGAGGCCCGTCAGGACCTCCTCCAGGTCGTACGCCGACTTCGGGAACGTCCGTACCGTCGCCTTCAACGCCTTCGCGTCGTCCGGCGTGAACGCCCGCAGCGCGTGCTGCACCCGATTGCCCAGCTGCGCCAGCACATCGCCCGGCACGTCCTTCGGCGTCTGGGTCACGAAGAAGATCCCGACCCCCTTCGAGCGAATCAGCCGCACGGTCTGCGTGATCGACTCCAGGAACGCCTTCGACGCCCCGTTGAACAGCAGGTGCGCCTCGTCGAAGAAGAACACCAGCTTCGGTTTCTCCAGATCCCCGACCTCGGGCAGGTCGTTGAAGAGATCCGCCAGCATCCACATCAGGAACGTCGAGAACAGCTGCGGCTTGTCCTGCACGGCGGGCAGCTCCAGTACGGACACCACCCCGCGCCCGTCCGCCGCCGTCCGCAGGAACTCGGCCGTGTCGAACTCCGGCTCCCCGAAGAACCCTCCCGCGCCCTGCTGCTCGAACGCCGTGATCGACCGCAGGATCACCCCGGCCGTCACCGTCGAGAGCCCGCCGATCCCCTTCAGCTCCGGCTTCCCCGTGTCCGAGACCAGGAAGGCCACCACCGCCCGCAGATCCTTCAGATCCACCAGCTCAAGGCCCTTGGAGTCCGCGTAGTGGAAGATCAGGCCGAGCGACTGCTCCTGCGTCTGGTTCAGCTGGAGCACCTTCGACAACAGCACCGGACCGAAGCTGGTGACCGTCGCCCGCACCGGGATGCCGGGGCCGGTGCCCCCGAGCCCGTAGAACTCGCAGGGGAAGCCCTTCGCCGCCCACTCCTGACCCACCTGGCCGGCCCGCTCGCGTACCTTCTCGCCCTCCGCGCCCGGCGCCGAGATCCCGGAGACGTCCCCCTTGATGTCGGCGAGGAAGACCGGCACACCGTTCGCCGACAACTGCTCCGCGATGAGCTGAAGGGTCTTCGTCTTGCCCGTGCCGGTCGCGCCGGCGACCAGACCGTGGCGGTTGAGCATCGGAAGGGGGATACGGATCGACGCGTCCGGGTGACACGTCCCGTCCCACAGCAGCGCCCCCAGATCGAGCGCGGCCCCTGTGAAGGCGTACCCGGCCGCGATCTCGGTGGCCGGAGACCGCTCGCTCACGCTCATCAGAGGACCCCAATTCCCGTTTTGCCATGGTTTGCCCCAGCATCCCACTGCGCTCGCGTGGCTGCGCCGGGAGCCGCTTGCCCGGTAGGCTTTCCGTGTGATCTTCAAGCGCATCGGAAACGGCCGGCCGTATCCCGACCACGGCCGGGAAAGCACCCGGCAGTGGGCGGACGTCGCCCCGCGCCCGGTCCGCCTCGATCAGCTGGTCACCACCAAGGGCCAGCTGGACCTGGAGACGCTGCTCGCCGAGGACTCGACCTTCTACGGCGACCTCTTCGCGCACGTCGTGAAGTGGCGCGGCGACCTCTACCTCGAGGACGGACTGCACCGCGCCGTGCGCGCGGCGCTCCAGCAGCGGCAGGTCCTGCACGCCCGTGTCCTGGAAATGGACTAGCGCGGCCCGCAGTTCTGACCCGTTCGAGCGCTCTCCCCGTCCATCCGGACGCGATCACATGATCGTCAAGTATCCAACTCCGGCGGACGGCATTACGCTGCGTCCATGAGCATGCTCACTCCCCCCGGAATGGGCGGAAAGTACCGCATCACGGGCGACAAGTACCCCCGTATGCGCCGCCCTCGGCGTAGGCGCAGGATCGTCCTCGCGGCCGGGGCCGCCGTGGTCGTGCTTGGCGCGGCCGGGTGGGGGACCCTGCAGCTCGTCGACGTGTTCTCCGGCGGCGACGACACCAGGACCACAACCGCCCGCGGCGCCGACTGCAAGCCCGTCGCCAAGGCGACGACGGCTCCCGTCGCCGCACTGCCCAAGCCCGCTCAGATCACGGTGAACGTCTACAACGCGACCCCGCGCAGCGGTCTCGCGAAGTCGACCGCCGACGAGCTGAAGAAGCGCGGGTTCGTGATCGGCAAGGTCGGCAACGCGCCCGCCGCGTACGACAAGAAGGTGCCCGGCGCCGGGATACTGCTCGGCGCCCCCGGGGCCTCCAAGGGCGCGTTCACGGTCCTGGGCACCCAGCTGAAGGGCGCCACGACCAAGACGGACACGCGCGCGACGGCGGACGTGGACCTGATCATCGGGACGGCCTTCAAGAACCTGGACCCGAAGACGACGGCGGACGCGGCCCTGGTCGCTCTCAACAAGCCCAAGCCCGCGCCCACCGGTAAGTGCTGACGCCGTGACGAAGCCGCGTTCCGTACGGCGTCGACGCCGGACGGAACGCGACGCGCCGTACTAGTCGGCCGTGCCGTACATGCGGTCGCCCGCGTCGCCCAGGCCCGGGACGATGTAGCCGTTCTCGTTGAGGCGCTCGTCGACCGAGGCGGTCACCACGGTCACCGGCGTGCCCGCCAGCTCGCGCTCCATGATCTCGACGCCCTCGGGGGCGGCGAGCAGCACGACGGCGGTCACGTCGTCCGCGCCGCGCTTGATCAGCTCCCGGATCGCCGCGACGAGCGTGCCGCCGGTCGCCAGCATCGGGTCCAGGACGTACACCTGGCGGCCCGAGAGGTCCTCCGGCATCCGCGTCGCGTAGGTCGACGCCTCCAGCGTCTCCTCGTTGCGGATCATGCCGAGGAAACCGACCTCGGCGGTCGGCAGGAGGCGCACCATGCCGTCGAGCATCCCGAGGCCGGCGCGGAGGATCGGGACCACCAGCGGCCGCGGGTACGACAGCTTCACGCCCGTCGTGGGCGTCACGGGGGTCTCGATGTCGACCTGCTCGGTCCGCACGTCCCTGGTGGCCTCGTAGGCGAGCAGGGTGACCAGCTCGTCGGCGAGCCGGCGGAAGGTCGGGGAGTCGGTGCGCTTGTCGCGCAGCGTGGTGAGCTTGTGGGCGACCAGCGGGTGATCGACGACGTGGAGACGCATGACCCCAACAGTAGCCCGCACTGGCATCAACCCACGCCGTGGAGGGAAGGTGGTGGCACAGGACCCAGTCGTGGGGTGGTGTGGCCCATGCCCGACCCGGCAGAGTCGGCCGGCGCGAGAAGCGGCGAGAGGCCGCCGGAGACGGACGCGGAGCGCCGCAGGCGCCGCGCCCAGTTCCTGCGCGAGCTGCACGAGGCGAAGGCGCTGCGCGAGCGCGTCCAGCCCCGGCGCGCGCGGGCGGCCAGGATGCGTCAGGCCATGCGGATGCGCACCTTCCGCTGGTGACGGCCACAGCGCCCGACACCGCGTGTGCGCCCTCTGTGCGCCGGGGCCGTGCGCCGGTGCCGCGCGCCCACCCGTTCGCCGCCTCGATCAGACTGATGCACGACGCAAGAGCCGAAGACCTCTCCTGAAGCCGCTGTTTCTGCCACGATGCCGATTGGGCGGGGCATAAGGAGCGCGCCGCCGGATGGTCACACCTCTGATCAGTGGGAGAGTCACGGTGTACTTCGCCGCACTGCTCGCGCGCACCGAAGACGGGTGGGAAGCGAGCGACACAGAGCTCGACGATGTGGAGACCCTGTCGGACCTGACCGAACTGGCCCGTGAGGCCTCGGTCGACGACGACACGGTGATCGTCTTCATCGAGGAGGAGGACGCCTGGTTCGGGCTCCTCAGGATCGAGGGTGAGGACGACCCTCGCATCTACGTGTCGGACGGGGCGGCCGCCGCCCGCTCCTCGTACGGGGAGATCCTCACCAAGGAACTGCTCGGCGACGACCAGGACGGCGACGACGACGACCTGGACGCGCTCGACCTCGACGGTACGGAGGACGGCGAGCCTCTCGACCGCGGGGACGACGAAGAGGACTCGGGCACGGCAGCCGATGCCGTGCCGGCCGAACCGGTCGGTGACCGGCTGATCCTCGCGGATCTCGGCCTGTCCGAGAAGAGACTGCTGCTGCTGGAGAGCGACGCGCTGGCGGAGATCGCGGACGCGCTGGGCGCCGCGGAGGTGCTGGAGGCCGTTCGCTAGTGACGGAAGCAGCACCCGACCCCGTACGGGATCCCTGGCGGGAGACCATGCGGCTCGCCCTCGCGGAGGCCGAACAGGCCGTGCCGGCCGGTGACGTACCGGTCGGCGCGGTCGTGCTGTCCCCGGACGGCACGGTCCTCGCCGTCGGCCACAACGAGCGGGAGGCGACCGGCGACCCGACCGCACACGCCGAGGTCCTGGCCCTGCGCCGGGCCGCGGCGAAGACCGGGGAGTGGCGGCTGACCGGCTGCACGCTCGTCGTGACCCTGGAGCCCTGTGTGATGTGCGCCGGCGCGCTCGTGCAGTCCAGGGTCGACCGGGTGGTGTTCGGCGCGCTCGACGAGAAGGCCGGCGCCGCGGGTTCGCTCTGGGACCTCGTACGGGACCGACGGCTGAACCACCGTCCCGAGGTCGTCCAAGGCGTCCTCGAAGAGGAGTGCGCGGCGCAGCTCACGGCGTTCTTCCGCAGCCGCTGAACCCCGCTCCGACCTGCGAAGCGATACGGATTTCATCGCAGGGGCCTCTTTGGGCTAAGCTCTCTCTCGGTAGCGTGTCCGAGCGGCCGAAGGAGCTCGCCTCGAAAGCGAGTGTGGCGCAAGTCACCGAGGGTTCAAATCCCTCCGCTACCGCTTCGATCGAAGGGCCCGGTGCATCGCACCGGGCCCTTCGGCG
>NZ_JBHTTQ010000089.1:0-30407 GCF_042794475.1 Streptomyces sp. NPDC056527 | reverse complement strand
CCCCTGGGGGAGCCGGGCTTCCGCACGTCCGGTCCGGGCCCGGTGTCGGTGGGGTCTGGTAGGTATGTGGCTGTGAGCAGCGAGAACGAGACGCCCGAGGGTGCGGCCGGTGAGCCGCACGAGCAGCTCGCGCTCATTCGGGAGTCCGTACGGAAGGCGAAGGTGCCGCGGGCCAAGCCGCGGACGTGGCGTGGAGCCGCGTTGGCCAAGGAGCTGCCCGTGGCGCGGGTGGTGGTCAACAAGGGGGTGCTGCACCTCGACCAGTTCTTCGACTACGCGGTGCCCGAGGAGCTGGACGCCGTCGCGCAGCCCGGGGTGCGGGTGCGGGTGCGGTTCGGAGCGGGGGCGCACCAGGTCAGGGACGGGCGGCGCGAGGGCGGACGGCTGATCGACGGCTTCCTGGTCGAGCGGAAGGCCGAGTCCGACTACAAGGGCGCCCTGGCCGCGCTCGCCGACGTCGTCTCGCCCGAGCCGGTGCTGAGCGCCGAGCTACTGGGGCTCGCTCGGGCCGTCGCCGACCGGTACGCGGGAAGCCTCGCGGACGTGCTCCAGCTGGCGATCCCGCCCCGCAGCGCCCGCGCGGAGGGCAAGGCGTCCCCGGAGCCACTGCCGCCGCCCACCGCGCCCGAGGCGGGCACCTGGGCGCGGTACGAGCGCGGGGCGGCCTTCCTGGACGCCCTGGCCCGGGGCGGGGCCCCACGGGCGGTCTGGAACGCGTTGCCGGGGCCGCACTGGGCCGAGGAGCTCGCCCGCGCCATGAGCGCGACGCTCGCCTCCGGCCGGGGCGCGCTCGTCGTCGTCCCCGACGGACGGGCAGCCGCGCGGGTGGACGCGGCGCTGACGGCGCTCCTGGGGCCGGGACGGCACGCGCTGCTCACGGCCGAGACCGGCCCCGAGAAGCGGTACGCGCAGTGGCTTGCGGTACGGCGGGGCTCCGTGCGCGCCGTCGTCGGCACGCGGGCGGCGATGTTCGCGCCCGTCCGGGACCTCGGGCTCGTCGCCATCTGGGACGACGGGGACGGCAGCCACAGCGAGCCGCACGCTCCGCAGCCCCACGCACGTGACGTGCTGCTGCTGCGCGCCGCCCATGACAAGTGCGCCTTTCTGCTCGGCTCCACCAGCTGCACGGTCGAGGCCGCTCAGCTCGTGGAGTCCGGCTGGGCCGCGCCGCTGGTCGCCGGCCGGGACCAGGTGCGGGCGGCCGCCCCGCTCGTGCGGACCGTGGGCGACACCGATCTGGCCCGCGACGAGGCCGCGCGCGCCGCACGGCTGCCCTCGCTGGCCTGGCAGGCGGTACGGGAGGGCCTGAAGACCGGTCCGGTCCTCGTCCAGGTCCCGCGGCGGGGTTACGTACCCCGGCTGTCGTGCGAGCGCTGCCGGACGCCCGCGCGCTGCCGCCACTGTGCCGGGCCGCTGGAGGCGCCCGAGCAGCAGGAGCTGCGGTGCGGGTGGTGCGGGCGGGGAGCGCCGGACTGGCACTGCGTGGAGTGCGGCTCGACCCGGCTGCGGGCCCAGGTCGTCGGCGCGCGCCGGACCGCGGAGGAGCTCGGCCGGGCGTTCCCGGCGGTGCCGGTGAGGACCTCGGGACGGGACCACATCCTGGACACCGTGCCCGGGCGGCCCGCGCTCGTCGTCTCCACCCCCGGCGCCGAGCCGGTCGCCGAGGGCGGCTACGCGGCCGCGCTGCTCCTCGACGGCTGGGCGATGCTCGGCCGCCCCGATCTGCGCGCGGGCGAGGAGGCCCTGCGCCGCTGGATCGACGCGGCCTCGCTGGTCCGGGGGCAGGGCGAGGGCGGCACGGTGGTGGTGGTCGCGGAACCCACGCTGCGGCCGGTGCAGGCGCTGGTGCGCTGGGACCCCGTCGGCCACGCCCAGCGCGAGCTGGCGGAGCGGGCGGAGCTGGGCTTCCCGCCGGTGTCCCGGATGGCGGCGGTGTCCGGCCCGGCGGAGGCGGTCGTGTCGTTCCTCGGCTCGGCCGAACTCCCGGGCGACGCAGAGGTGTTGGGCCCGGTCCCGCTCCCGGTCGTCCGCGCGGGCGGCCCCCGTCGGCCGGGGGACACCCCGCCGGGGGAGCAGTGGGAGCGGGCCCTGGTGCGCGTCCCACCGGGCAACGGCGCGGCGCTGGCGGCGGCGCTGAAGAAGGCGCAGGCGGGGCGGCTGGCGCGGGGCGGGGGCGAGCCGGTGCGGGTCCGCGTGGACCCGCCGGACATCGGCTGACGGGGCGCTCCCCGTCGGCCGGTGCGCCCCGTTGTGGGCCGCACGCGGCCCGTTGTGGGCGATCAGCCGTTGCGGGGGCCTGGGAAGGCCGGAGGGCGGGGTTCTTCGCGGAGGGTCGCGGGGGTGGGCTGCGGAGGCATCGTGCGGGCCGGCGGTACCACCGGCAGCGTGCGGGTCGTGCCCGGCTCCGCGACGCGGTCCTGCTCCACGACCGCCCCCGGCTGAGGCGCGCGCCGGGCCCCGTAGCGGCGGTGGACGGCCTGCTTAGTGACCCCGAGCGCCGAGCCCACCGCGTCCCACGAGAACCCGAGCGAGCGGTCGAAGTCGACCGCCGCCGTCACCAGGGTCTCGACACTGTCCCGCAGCTCCTGGGCGAGCCGGACGGTCGGGGCGGGCGCCCGCCCGTAGACGACGAAGCCCGTCGACGGGCCGGAGCGGCGCGGGCGGTAGACGTTGCCCAGCTGGGCCGTGAGTGTGCGCAGTGCGTCCACCTGCCGCCGGACCCGCTCGATGTCTCGCACCAACAGGTGCAGACTCGCCCGGGCTTGGGCGTCGTGGGTGGCGTGGTCGGCCATGTGAAAGCCTCTCGAACCGGCGTGTAAAGGGTGGGGCCACGAAGGGGAGAGCGGCCCGTTTCGGTCAATCTCACTTGACCAACGCGCCACCCGTGGATTGGGTCACGGTGCGGGGGCGTACACGCATATGCGCGGGGCGCTCAGGCTCACGTACGCCCCCTCGCGCCCCGGCCTCTAGACTGGTGCGCTGCCCTCCCGCTCTCGGCTGCGCTTGAGCGGGGAGGTATCCCCACCGCCCCGAGATGCGAGGTTTCCCGAGTGAAGCTGGTCTTCGCAGGCACCCCCGAGGTCGCCGTACCCGCCCTGGACGCCCTGCTCGCCTCCGGCCGGCACGAGGTGGCCGCCGTCGTCACCCGCCCCGACGCCCCCGCGGGCCGCGGCCGGCGCCTGGTCGCGAGCCCGGTCGCCGAGCGCGCGGAGGAGGCCGGGATCGAGGTGCTCAAGCCGGCGAGGCCGCGTGACGAGGCGTTCCTCGCGCGGCTCCGCGAGATCGCCCCGGACTGCTGCCCGGTCGTGGCCTACGGCGCCCTGCTGCCCAAGGTCGCCCTCGACATCCCCGCCCGTGGCTGGGTCAACCTCCACTTCTCGCTGCTGCCGGCCTGGCGCGGCGCGGCGCCGGTGCAGCATGCCGTGATGGCGGGCGACGAGGTCACGGGCGCGTCGACGTTCCAGATCGAGGAGGGCCTCGACTCCGGTCCGGTCTACGGCGTGATCACCGAGGACGTCCGTCCCACCGACACCAGCGGTGACCTGCTGACCCGCCTCGCCTTCGCCGGCGCCGGGCTGCTCGCGGCCACGATGGACGGCATCGAGGACGGCAGCCTTAAGGCCGTCCCGCAGCCGGCCGAGGGGATCACCCTGGCCCCCAAGATCCAGGTCGAGGACGCCCACGTGGACTGGAAGGCCCCGGCGCTGCGCGTGGACCGCGTCGTGCGCGGCTGCACGCCCGCCCCGGGCTCCTGGACCGTGTTCCGCGGCGAGCGCCTGAAGCTGATCCAGGCGGCCCTCGTCCCGGACCGTACCGATCTGACGCCCGGCGAGCTCTCGGTCGGCAAGAACAACGTGTACGTCGGCACCGGCTCGTACGCCGTGGAGCTGCTCTGGGTGCAGCCCCAGGGCAAGAAGCCGATGCGGGCGGCGGACTGGGCCCGTGGGGTCCGTATCGCCCCGGGAGAGGCGGTCGGCGCCTAGCACCGTCGAGCAGGGCGGTGGTGGGTGAGCGGGTGGGCGGCGCGGACGTAGGCTGAGAGGGTTCGACCGTCTCACTTCGTCAGCGGAGCACCTTTTGAGCGAGCAGGCCAATCGCCGTCCCCCCAAGCCGTACCGGCGCCCCAAGAAGGATCCCGTCAGGATCCTGGCCTTCGAGGCGCTCAGGGCGGTCGACGAGCGGGACGCCTACGCGAACCTCGTCCTGCCGCCGCTGCTGAAGAAGGCCCGGGAGAAGGGCGACTTCGACGGGCGCGACGCGGCGCTCGCGACCGAGCTGGTCTACGGGACGCTGCGGCGCCAGGGGACGTACGACGCGATCGTCTCGGCCTGCATCGACCGGCCGCTGCGCGAGGTCGACCCTCCGGTCCTCGACGTGCTGTCGCTCGGCGCGCACCAGCTGCTCGGTACGCGCATCCCGAGCCACGCCGCGGTCTCGGCGAGCGTGGAGCTGGCGCGGGTGGTGCTCGGCGACGGGCGGGCCAAGTTCGTGAACGCCGTTCTGCGGAAGATCGCGCAGAACGACCTCGACACCTGGGTCGCGCAGGTCGCCCCGCCCTACGAGGACGACGCCGAGGACCATCTCGCGGTCGTCCACTCGCACCCGCGCTGGGTCGTCTCGGCGCTGTGGGACGCCCTCGGCGGCGGGCGGGCCGGCATCGAGGACCTGCTGGAGGCCGACAACGAGCGGCCCGAGGTCACGCTCGTGGCCCGGCCGGGGCGCGCCACCACCGAGGAGCTCACCGGCGAGGACACGCTGCCCGGCCGCTGGTCGCCCTACGCGGTCCGGCTGGCCGAGGGCGGAGAGCCCGGCGCCATCGAGGCCGTGAAGGAGGGGCGGGCCGGCGTCCAGGACGAGGGCAGCCAGCTGGTCGCCATCGCGCTGGCCAACGCGCCCCTGGAGGGCCGCGACGAGCGCTGGCTCGACGGCTGCGCGGGCCCCGGTGGCAAGGCCGCGCTGCTCGGCGCCCTCGCCGCGCAGCGGGGCGCCGCACTGCTCGCCTCCGAGAAGCAGCCGCACCGCGCCCGACTCGTGGAGCGTGCGCTGGCCGGCAACCCCGGCCCGTACCAGGTCATCGCCGCCGACGGCACCCGCCCGCCGTGGCGTCCCGGATCCTTCGACCGTGTCCTGATGGACGTCCCGTGCTCCGGTCTCGGCGCGCTGCGCCGCCGCCCCGAGGCGCGCTGGCGCCGTCGTCCGGAGGACATGGACGGCTTCGCCCCGCTCCAGCGCGGTCTGCTGCGCGAGGCGCTGTCGGCGGTCCGCGTCGGGGGAGTCGTCGGGTACGCGACCTGCTCGCCGCACCTGGCGGAGACCCGCGTGGTCGTCGAGGACGTCCTCAAGGGCCGCGGCGGCCCGGCCGTCGAGGCGGAGTGGATCGACGTCCGCCCGCTGATGCCCGGTGTACCCGGGCTCGGCGACGGCCCGGACGTCCAGCTGTGGCCGCATCTGCACGGCACGGACGCGATGTACCTGGCGCTGCTCCGGCGTACCGCCTGAGGCCTCGCGGGGCGCCGGCGGATCGGTGCCCGTCCGGCATGTGGACGGTCGGAACGGTGGAGCGGGCGGGGAACCGGGTCCGAATCCGGGCCGAATCCGTACCGAACCCGCGCGGATCCCGGTCCGAAACCGCTCCGCGGCAAAGAAGTGCCCAAGAACATGGCAGGCTTGGCACATGGCGCAGATCAACCCCAGCATCCTGTCCGCAGACTTCGCCCGCCTCGCCGAGGAGGCGAAGGCCGTCGAGGGTGCCGACTGGCTGCATGTCGATGTCATGGACAACCACTTCGTGCCCAATCTGACGCTCGGTGTGCCGATCGTCGAGTCGCTCAGCCGTGCGACGGGCACGCCGCTGGACTGCCACCTCATGATCGAGGACCCGGACCGCTGGGCCCCGCAGTACGTGGAGGCCGGCGCCGGGTCCGTCACCTTCCACGTGGAGGCGGCGGCCGCGCCGGTGCGGCTCGCGCGGGAGATCCGGGCGAAGGGCGCACGGGCGTCGATGGCGCTGAAGCCCGCGACGCCCATCGAGCCGTACGAGGACCTGCTCCCCGAGCTCGACATGCTGCTGATCATGACCGTCGAGCCCGGCTTCGGCGGGCAGGCCTTCCTCGACATCATGCTTCCCAAGATCCGTCGTACCCGTGAGCTGATCTCCAAGCACGGTCTGGAGCTGTGGCTGCAGGTCGACGGCGGGGTCGCCGAATCCACCATCGAGCGCTGCGCCGAGGCCGGTGCGGACGTCTTCGTCGCCGGCTCGGCGGTCTACGGCGCGGCGGATCCGGCCGAGGCGGTCCGCTCGCTCCGTGCGAAGGCCGAGTCCGCGACCGCCTCGGCGGCGTGGGCGTGTGGCCACTGAGCCTCGGCCAGATGAACGCGGTCCATCGGAGCGTCGACAGGACCGATCAGGGCCCGCCGGATCTGACAGGATGAACGGCGAGTCCAGAGTGTGAACGACGAACGGCACAGCTGGACCGCAAGAGCAGCCCGGCAGCAGCACGACAGCAGCATCTGAGCAGCGGTACGAGAACAGAGCTAAGGAGATCGCGGTGGCGGGAATCTCGGCGGGACGGTCAGCCCTGCGGATGGGACCCGCGGAGCTGGTGCAGGCGGCTGCCATGGCGCGTCGCTTCTACCTCGAGGGCAAGTCCAAGATCCAGATCGCCGAGGAGTTCGGCGTGAGCCGCTTCAAGGTGGCCCGGGTCCTGGAGACCGCCCTCGAACGCGACCTCGTACGGATCGAGATCCGCGTACCCGCGGAGCTGGACGCCGAGCGCTCCGACGCGCTCCGCGCCCGCTACGGGCTCCGCCATGCGGTCGTCGTCGAGTCCCCGGCCGAGGGCGAGGACGAGTCGCCCGACCCGGAGAACCTCGGCGAGGTCGCGGCCGACCTGCTCGGCGAGCTGGTCAACGAGGGCGACGTCCTCGGCCTGGCGTGGGGCCGCTCCACCATCCACATGGCCGCGGCCCTCGACCGGCTGCCCCCGTGCACGGTCGTGCAGCTCACGGGCGTGTACGACGCGGGCACCGCCGAGCGCGGCTCGGTCGAGGCGGTACGGCGTGCCGCGCAGGTCTCCGGCGGCGAGGCGCACCCCATCTACGCGCCGATGCTGCTGCCCGACCCCGCGACGGCGGCCGCGCTGCGGAATCAGACCGGTATCGCCCGGGCCTTCGAGTACTTCGACAAGGTCACCGTCGCCTGTGTGTCCATCGGCTCCTGGGAGCCGGGCATCTCGACCGTGCACGACATGCTCTCGGACGAGGAGCGTGCCCACTACGCCTCCCTCGGCGTCGCGGCCGAGATGTCCGCGCACCTCTTCGACACCGAGGGGCGCCGCGTGGGGCGTGACCTGGGGGAGCGCTGCATCACGGTCGAGGCCGACCGGCTGCGGCGGATCCCCGAGGTCGTGGCGATCGCGGGCGGTCAGCGCAAGGCGGCGGCGATCGGCGCGGTGCTCCGCTCCGGGCTCGTCACCAGCCTGGTGACCGACCGCGCGGCGGCGGACTACCTCCTCACCGAGTCGGCCCCCGGTTCGCGACCGGCGCTGGAGCGCGCGGACCCGGACGGGGCCTGACCGGAACCGTCGGCCGGCGGGCTCTGACCATCAGACCCGTCGGCCCCGCAGTCACTGCCGACCCTTCATCGAAGACGCCCCGAACCTCGGCGGCGGTACGCCTCTGACAGGCGTGCCGCCGCCTTCTGCGTTGCACACCACGCAATCCCGAGCAATGTGACGCGCATCACTGTGGACTGGCCTACATCCTCAGGTCATCATATGACCCGATCACCTTCTGAGGTTTGCGCCGCGGAAGGCACAGCGAGACGAGGTAGGGGCATGAACGACCAGGACAGGCCGACACGTCCGCGCGTCGGCGTGGTGGGACTCGGGGCCATGGGCCTGGGGATGGCCCGCAGTCTGCGGGCGGCCGGGCACGACGTGGCGGTCCACGACCTGCGGCCGGACGTGGCCGAGGGCTTCGCCCGGGACGGCGGGACGGCGTACGCCACCGCCGGCGACCTGGCGGCCGCCGTGGACGTCCTGGTCGGCGTCGTCGTCAACGCGGCGCAGGTCGAGTCCGTGCTGTTCGGCACCGACGGGGCGGCCGACCGGCTGCGCCCGGGCGCCGTCTTCGTGATGTGCTCCACGGTCGACCCCGGCTGGTCCGAGGAGCTCGAGGGGCGCCTCGCCGAGCGGGGCGTGCTCTACCTGGACGCTCCCATCTCCGGTGGCGCCGCCCGTGCCGCCGTCGGCGAGCTCACCATGATGACCTCCGGCTCGGCCGCGGCCTACGAGCTCGCCGACCCGTTCCTGGAGGCCATGAGCGGCACGGTCTACCGGCTGGGCGAGCGCGCCGGACTCGGCTCGAAGGTCAAGATCGTGAACCAGCTGCTCGCCGGCGTGCACATCGCCGCGGCGGCCGAGGCGATGGCGCTGGGCATCAAGGCCGGTGTCCCGGCCGAGGCGCTCTACGAGGTCATCACGCACAGCGCCGGCAACTCGTGGATGTTCGAGAACCGCATGGCGCACGTCCTCGTCGGCGACTACACGCCGCTGTCCGCGGTCGACATCTTCGTCAAGGACCTCGGGCTCGTCCTGGACGCCGCCCGCCCCGAGCGCTTCCCGCTCCCGCTCGCCGCCACGGCGCACCAGATGTTCCTGCAGGCGTCGGCGGCCGGTTTCGGCCGCGAGGACGACAGTGCGGTCATCAAGATCTTCCCGGGCGTCGACCTGCCGAAGGCGGAGGGCTGACATGGGCATCCGACTCGGCTGCATCGCCGACGACTTCACCGGCGCCACCGACCTGGCCAACAACCTGGTGCGCGCGGGCATGCGCGTCGTCCAGCTGATCGACGTACCGCCCGCCGGAACCGGCCACGACGTGGACGCCGACGCCGTCGTCATCGCCCTCAAGTCGCGTACCGTCCCGGCCGCCGAGGCCGTCGACTCCTCGCTGCGGGCCCTCGCCTGGCTCCGCTCCGCAGGCGCCGAGCAGATCTACTTCAAGTACTGCTCCACCTTCGACTCGACGCCGGCCGGCAACATCGGGCCGGTCACCGAGGCCCTGATGGACGCGCTGGGCACCGACTTCACCGTCGCCACCCCGGCCTTTCCCGACAACGGGCGGACGGTCTTCAAGGGCCACCTCTTCGTCGGAGACGTCCTGCTCGCCGAGAGCGGGATGCGGAACCACCCGCTCACCCCGATGACCGACTCCAACCTGGTCTCCGTACTCGCCGCCCAGACCACCCGGCCGGTCGGCCTCATCGACCACACGGTCGTCGCCGAGGGCGCCGATGCCATCCGGTCCCGTATCGCCGAGCTGCGGGCGAACGGCGTCGCCACGGCGATCGTCGACGCCGTCTCCAACGACGATCTGGTGCGCATGGGCGCGGCGGTCGAGGGGCTGCCGCTGGTGACCGCCGGGTCCGGGCTCGCGATCGGTCTGCCCGCGAACTGGGGCTTCCGTCCATCGCCCGCCGCCGCGCAGCTCCCGCCGTCGGCCGGGCACCGGGCCGTCGTCTCGGGATCGGTCTCCGAGGCGACCAACGGCCAGGTCCTGGAGTTCCTGAAGAGCGGCCGCCCCGCGTTCAGCGTGGACCCCCTGCGCATCGCGGCCGGTGAGGACGTCGCCGGGCAGGCGCTGGCCTTCGCCGAGGAGCACCTGGCCGACGGGCCGGTCCTCGTCTACTCCACCGAGACCCCCGACACCGTCCGCACCGTCCAGGGCCGCCTCGGCGCCGCCGAGGCGGGGGAGCTCGTGGAGCGGACCTTGGCGCGGGTCGCCCAGGGGCTCGTGGAGCGCGGAGTCCGCCGCCTCGTCGTCGCCGGTGGCGAGACCTCCGGAGCGGTCGTCCAGGCGCTCGGCCTCACCGGGCTGCGCATCGGGCCGCAGATCGACCCCGGCGTGCCGTGGTGCGCCGCGGCTCTCCCCGCCGGGGACACGCTCCACATCACCCTCAAGTCCGGCAACTTCGGCGGCCCCGGCTTCTTCACCGACGCGTTCGCCCTCCTCGACACGGAGGACGCCGCGTGACCGGGCTCCGCGACAGCTTCGCGGACGCCCCGGACAGCGCCGTGGACGCGGCGCGCGCCGAGATCGTCCGAGTGGGCACGAGCCTGTTCGCCCGTGGCTACGTCCACGCCAGCGCGGGCAACATCAGCGCCCGGGTCGGCGACGGTCATCTGATCACCCCCACCGACGCCGCCCTCGGCTTCCTCGAACCCGAACGGCTCGCGCTGGTCGACGCCGGTGGCGAGCAGGTGGCGGGCGACCGCGCCAGCAAGACGCTGACGCTGCACCGGCACATCTACGAGGCCGACCCCACGGCCCGCTTCGTCCTCCACACCCACTCCACGCATCTGGTCGGACTCACCCTGGCCGGCGTGTGGAGCCAGGACGACGTGCTCCCGCCCCTCACCCCGTACTACGTGATGAAGGTCGGGCACGTTCCGCTCATCCCCTACCACCGGCCCGGCGACCCGCGCGTGGCCGATCTGGTGGCGGCCGCGATCGCCGACCGCGCCGCTCGCGCCACCCCGATCAGGGCCGTGCTCCTCGACCGTCTGGGCCCCGTCGTCTGGGGTCCGGACGCCGCCACCACCCTCGCCGTCCTCGAAGAACTCGAGGAGACGGCACGCCTCTGGCTCCTGACCGACCGTCGCCCTGAGCCACTCCCCGGTCACGCGATCGACGAACTGAGGTCCACGTTCCGAGCAGCGTGGTGACCAGCACTCCACCCCGTCAGAGAATCCCCTGAGCCGCTTACGAAGGATTCCGTCATGTCCATATCCGCGACGACGGCAGAGGCCCCCGACCTCGCCCGCGAGAACGCCGTCTTCCGCAAGGTCGTGCGCCGCATCGTCCCCTTCCTCATCCTCTGCTACGTCTTCTCCTACCTGGACCGCGTCAACGTCGGCTTCGCCAAGCTGCAGATGTCCGCGGACCTCGGTTTCAGCGAGGCGGCGTACGGCCTCGGCGCCGGCCTGTTCTTCATCGGCTACTTCCTCTTCGAGGTCCCCTCGAACCTGATGCTCCAGCGCATCGGTGCCCGCACCTGGATCGCCCGGATCATGATCACCTGGGGCGTGGTCTCGGCGGGGTTCATGTTCGTCTCGAACGAGACGACGTTCTACGTGCTCCGCTTCCTGCTCGGCGCGGCCGAGGCGGGGTTCTACCCCGGCGTGATCCTCTACTGCACGTACTGGTTCCCCTCGCACCGACGTGCCCGGGTCATCGCCCTGTTCATGTCGGCCATCCCGGTCGCCGGCATCTTCGGCAACCCGCTGTCCGGCTGGATCATGGACCGCTTCCAGGGCGTCAACGGCTGGCAGGGCTGGCAGTGGATGTTCCTCCTGGAGGCCCTGCCAGCGCTCGCCATCGGTGTGGCCACGCTGTTCTACCTGGACAACGGCGTGCGCGACGCCAAGTGGCTCAGCGAGGAGGAGAAGGACATCGTCGAGCGGGCGATCGCCGAGGACTCCGCCCACAAGTCGGTGCACGGCCGGGTCCTGGACGCCTTCCGCGATCCCAAGGTGTGGCTGATGTGCCTCATCTACTTCTGCTTCGTGATGGGCCAGTACGCGCTGACCTTCTGGATGCCCACCTTCGTCCAGTCGACCGGCATCGAGGGCAACCTCGCGATCGGCGTCCTCAGCGCCGTACCGTTCCTCGCCGCGCTCGTCGCGATGAACCTCTTCGGCCGCTCGGCGGACAAGCGCCGCGAGCGCCGCTGGCACCTGGTGATCCCGAGCCTCATGGGCGCCGTCGGGTTCTCGCTCGCCGCGAGCTGGTCCGGGTCCACCGTCCTGTCCCTGGTCGCGCTCTCCTTCGCCGCGGCCGGTGTGCTGACCTGCGCGCCGCTCTTCTGGTCGCTTCCCACCGCGTTCCTCGGCGGCACCGCCGCCGCGGCCGGACTCGCCGTGATCAACTCGGTGGGCAACCTCGCCGGCTTCGTCAGCCCGTACATGATCGGCGCGCTCAAGGACGCCACCGGCTCCACCTCGATCCCCATGTACGTCCTGGCGCTCAGCCTCGTCGTCGGCGCCGTCGCCGTGCTGACCACGAACAAGCAGGTCGTCAACCGCTGACGGGCCGCGCCCGTCCCACCGGCCGGATCCGGTCCACCGCTCAGGATCGGATCCGGCCCTTCCCCACAGGAGTCACCATGCCGAGGTTCGCCGCGAACCTGTCCATGATGTACACCGAGCACGACTTCCTCGACCGCTTCTCCGCGGCCTCGGCCGACGGCTTCCGGGCCGTCGAGTACCTCTTCCCGTACGCCTACGACGCCACCGAACTCCGTCGCCGCCTCGACGACCACGGCCTGCGGCAGGTGCTCTTCAACGCGCCCCCGGGAGACTGGGACGGCGGCGAGCGCGGGACGGCCGCGCTGCCTGGCCGTGAGAAGGAGACGCTCGACGGGATCGACCGGGCGCTGGAATACGCGGCGGCGCTGGACTGCCCGCGCGTCCATGTGATGGCCGGACTCGTCCGTCCCGACGCGACCCCGGCCGAGCTCTCCTCGCATCGTGACACGTACGTGGGCAACCTCGCCCGCGCCGCGGAGCGGGCCGCCGCGGCGGGGGTCGACATCCTGATCGAGCCGATCAACGGCCGTGACATGCCCGGCTACTTCCTGAGCCGGCAGGCCGACGCCCATGCCGTGGTGCGGGAGGTCGGCGCCCCGAACCTCAAGGTCCAACTGGACCTCTACCACTGCCAGATCGTCGAGGGCGACCTCACCACCACCCTGCGTCGCGACCTGCCCACCGGTCGCGTGGGCCATCTGCAGATCGCCGGGGTCCCGGACCGCCACGAGCCCGACGAGGGCGAGCTCGACATCCGCCATCTGTTCGGCGTCATCGACGAGTCGGGCTTCGAGGGATGGATCGGCTGCGAGTACGTCCCGCGAGCCGGTACGAGCGAGGGACTCGGCTGGTTCAGGAACCACCGGCACGACCTCGAGAACCACCGGCACGACGAGAACCACCAGAACCACCGAGGAGACAACGCATGAGGATCGTCATCACGGGTGGCTTCGGCTTCCTCGGTCGGCAGGTCGCCCGCGCCCTGCTCGACGCACGGACGTTCCGCGGTACGCCCATCGAGCGGCTGGTCCTCGCCGACCGGTTCGTGCCCGACGCCTCGCCGGAGGCGGCCGACCCCATCGTCGACGTCGTGCGGGGGGACCTGACCGACAGCCTCGACGAGCTGTTCGCGAAGCCGGTCGACGTCATCGTGCACCTGGCCTCCGCCGTCTCCGCCGAGTGCGAGGCCGACTTCGACCTCGGCATGAGCGCCAACGTCGACACGACCCGCGCGCTGCTCGAAGCCGCCCGCGCCCAGTCGGCCGCCGGGGGCCCGACGGCCCTGGTGGTGTTCTCCAGCAGCGTCGCCGTCTACGGCTCCGATCAGGCGCTGCCGCTGCCGCCGGTCGTCTCCGAGTCGACCCTGCCCACCCCTCGATCCAGCTACGGCATCCAGAAGTTCGTCTGCGAGCAGCTGGTCTCGGAGTACACCCGCCGCGGCTACGTCGACGGCCGCGTGACCCGTCTCATGACCGTGTCCGTACGGCCGGGGAAGCCGAACGCGGCCGCCTCGGGCTTCCTGTCCGGCATCGTCCGCGAGCCGCTCGCGGGCCTTCCGGCGATCTGCCCGGTCGACCCCGGGCTGCGGGTCGCCCTGGCCTCGCCGCGGCGCACCGTCGAGGGCATCCTCCGCGTCGCCCAGGCCGAGCGCGGTACGGGCCCCGGCCGGCTCGAAGGCAACCTGCCGGTCAACCTGCCGGCGCTCACGGTCACGGTCGCCGAGATGCTGGCCACGCTGCGCCGGGAGGCCGGTGATGCCGTCGCCGACCTGGTGACGATCGCGCCGGACCCGGCCGTCGAGTCCCTCGTGGGCTCGTGGCCCGCCGCCTTCGACAACACCCGGGCCGCGGCGCTCGGTCTGGCGCCCGACCCCGACTTCGCGGCCGTGGTGCGGGACTACGTCGCCGACCACGCCGACGCGATCGCTCCCGGGACGTCGGCCGGCCCGGGTGACGGGGCTCCGCGCCGATAGACTGATGACCATGTTTTCCAAGGTGAGCGGTCCGGTCCGGCTCGCGGACCGCGTAGCGGCGATGCTCTCGGAAGAGATCGAGTCCGGGCGTATCGCCGAGGGCGACAAGCTGCCGACCGAGGTCGAGCTGGTCAAGCAGCTCGGCGTCAGCCGCACGGTGGTGCGCGAAGCCGTGTCCAGGCTCCGCAACGCCGGCCTCGTCGAAGCGCGCCAGGGCCTCGGCGTGTTCGTCCTGCCGCGCCGCACCCGGCCGCTCGACCTGGAATCCGAGGCCGCCGCGACCAAGTCCAAGGTGCTCCAGATAGTCGAGGTGCGCCGCGCCATGGAGGGCGAGGCGGCCGCGCTCGCGGCCGCCCGCGCCACACCGGCCGACATCGACCGGATGCGCGCGGCGCTCGACGCGATCGACGCCGCGGTCGCGGCCGGTGGCGACGGCGTCGACGAGGACCTCTCCTTCCACCAGTCCATCGCCGAGTCGACCGGCAACGCCGTGATGGTCTCCACGGTGCGGTATCTCGGCGAGGTGGCGCGCAGCGGCATCCGGATCACGCGGGCGAACGAGGCGCGCCGGGACGACTTCATCGAGGACGTCCGCCAGGAGCACCACGCGATCCTGGCCGCCGTGGAGTCCGGCGACGCCGAGGCGGCCAGGGACGCCGCGCTGCGCCACATGAAGCACGCGGCCACCCGGTTGCAGGACGCGGACGAGCGTTTCTGGACGGAGACCGAGGACGTCGACGTGGTGGCTCTGGACAGCACGGCGCCCTGACGGGACCGCCGCATTCGTGCGATCCCACGAGGTCGGCCCCGCACACCTCGGATGAAACGCCCGGGTCTGGTATTCGTACAGGCGTGGGACAATGAACTACGTGCTTTTTCCCCTGGCTGAAATGCCTAGGGGCCGATCCGAACGACTGGGATGTCAGCACGTGCGTTTCCTCAATGACGTCAAGCCGCCCTACGACCTGACGTACGACGATGTCTTCATGGTGCCGAGCCGCTCGGCCGTGGGTTCCCGCCAGGCCGTGGACCTCGCCTCGCCGGACGGTTCCGGCACGACGATCCCGCTGGTCGTCGCCAACATGACCGCGATCGCCGGCCGTCGCATGGCCGAGACCGTCGCCCGCCGCGGTGGCCTCGTCGTCATCCCCCAGGACATTCCGATCGAGGTCGTCACCGACGTCATCTCGTGGGTGAAGAGCCGCCACCACGTCCTGGACACCCCCATCGTCCTGGAGCCCCACCAGACCGTCGCCGACGCGCTCTCGCTGCTGCCCAAGCGGTCGCACGACGCCGGTGTCGTCGTCGACGCGGACCGGCGTCCGGTCGGTGTCGTCACCGACGCGGACCTCTCCGGCGTGGACCGCTTCACCCAGCTCTCCGAGGTCATGTCGAAGGACCTGCTGCTCCTCGACGCCGACATCGATCCGCGCGACGCGTTCAACACGCTCGACCACGCCAACCGCCGTTACGCCCCGGCCGTGGACAAGGAAGGCCGTCTGGTCGGCATCCTGACCCGCAAGGGCGCGCTCCGCGCGACCCTGTACACCCCGGCCACCGACGCGAACGGCAAGCTGCGCATCGCCGCCGCCGTCGGCATCAACGGCGACTTCGTGGGCAAGGCCAAGCAGCTCCTCGACGCGGGCGTCGACACGCTCGTCATCGACACGGCGCACGGCCACCAGGAGTCGATGATCTCCGCGATCAAGGCCGTCCGCGGCCTCGACCCGCACGTGCCGATCGTCGCCGGCAACATCGTCGCCGCCGAGGGTGTGCGCGATCTCATCGAGGCCGGCGCGGACATCATCAAGGTCGGCGTGGGCCCCGGCGCCATGTGCACCACGCGCATGATGACCGGCGTCGGCCGCCCGCAGTTCTCCGCCGTCCTGGAGTGCGCCGCCGAGGCGAAGAAGTACGGCAAGCACGTCTGGGCCGACGGTGGCGTCCGGCACCCGCGCGATGTCGCCATGGCGCTCGCCGCCGGTGCGTCCAACGTCATGATCGGCTCGTGGTTCGCCGGGACCAACGAGTCCCCGGGCGACCTGCAGCACACCGCCGACGGGCGTCCGTACAAGGAGTCCTTCGGCATGGCATCGGCCCGCGCCGTGCAGAACCGCACGAGCGAGGAGTCGGCCTACGACCGCGCCCGCAAGGGCCTCTTCGAGGAGGGCATCTCGACCTCCCGGATGTTCCTCGACCCGGCCCGCCCGGGTGTCGAGGACCTGATCGACTCGATCATCGCGGGCGTCCGCTCCTCCTGCACCTACGCGGGCGCGGCCTCGCTCGCCGAGTTCGAGGAGAAGGCCGTGGTCGGCATCCAGAGCGCCGCCGGTTACGCCGAGGGCAAGCCGCTGCACGCCAGCTGGAGCTAGTCGGTTCTTCGTAGCAGGGCCCCGCGAGACGTCTCGCGGGGCCCTGCCGCGTATCCGGGTCCGTGCCGGGCCTCAGGCGCGGACGTGGGGGCGCAGCGCGTCCGCGACCGCCGCCGCCATCCGCGCATGGCCCCGGTCGTTGGGGTGCAGTCCGTCCGCCAGGTCCTCGGGGTCGAGCAGGGAGCGGCCGGAGAGCACCAGGAGCCGCTCGTCGCCCTCCGCCGCCAGGTCCCGGCCCGCGTCCTCCATGGCTGTGCGCAGGTCCTCCAGCGTGGCTCCCAGGACGTTGGGGGTGGTCTCGGCCTCCGGGCGCAGCACGGGGGAGAGGATCAGCAGCGGGGCGTCGGGGTGGCCCCGACGCACGAGGCGGACGTAGGCGCGGACCGTCTCGTACAGCCAGCCCGCGGAACAGGGCGCTCGGGACCAGCAGTTGGTTCCGAAGGCGAGGGTGACGAGTTCGCCCGGCAGGCTCGCCAGCTGCTCGGCGAGGGGGAGCTCCCCGCGCGCTCCCCCCGCGAAGCCCAGGTTGACCGTGTCCAGGCCGAGCAGCCGCCCCGCCGTCGCCGGCCAGGAGTGCGCGGGCCGGGTCGACCACCAGCCCTCGGTGATCGAGTCGCCGTGGACCAGCCAGCGCGGCCGCCGGGGGGCAGGGGCGAGGGAGCCGTCGCGCGCCCGAAGGCCGAGCACCACCGGTGCCTGGCTCTCCGGCAGATGAACCGCGAACGTCCCTCCGTCAGGCGGGAGTTCGAGCGTGACGGTGGCCTCCTCCGCCGGCATCGTGAAGCTCTCGCCCACGCACCGTCCGTCCCGCCACAGTGCGAAGCAGTGCCGCAGCGCCCGCATCGCGTCGCCCGTCGCGGGCACGGCGGCCCGGTAGCGCAGCTCGACCGCCCGGGTGCCGGGCGCGGCCGTGAACTCCACCCGTACCCCGATGGGCAGCGCGGCCCGCTCGGCCGTGTCCCAGGGGAGCCGCGCCAGGTCGGCGGGGTCGGCACGGACCGCACGGCCGCCGTCGAGCCAGGCCGTGCCGCGCAGATAGGGAGTGGGGTCCAGCCAACCCACCGAAGCCTCCGATCGAGGTGACGCAGCGGGCTCGCAGAGTCGGTCATCCGGCACAAGGAGTCAATGCGCATGCCGTGCGTGCTTCACACCCCGCTTATCGCCCCCATGTGCCGATTCATGCGAGGGGGCGCAATGTTTCCCCGTCCGGGCTCCAAGTGCGCAATGATCATCTGCCAGTGCGCAACAACCCTGCATTACGAGCGCGAAGCATGGGGGCTTAGGCTCATGCCTCGTACCAGGAGTGGCGGCGACCGCCTGCTCGGCGGTTCCCCCTTCCCTCGCGGGTTCTTTCGTCATGCCCGCGTACCGCCGTGGTCGTCGCATTTCGACAGGCAGCGATCAAGGAGCCTTCGCAGTGCTGGATCAAGGCACGGCCTCACCGGCCACCGAGCCGACCGTCCCCAAGAGCTCAGGGCTCGCCGCCCTGACGCGGCGCAAGCCGGTAGAACGCCTGGTCGCCGAGGGTGGCCAGGGCGAGGGCGGTTCGCTCAGGCGCTCGCTCTCGATGTGGCAGCTGACGATGATCAGCATCGGTGCCACGCTCGGCACCGGCATCTTCGTCGTCCTCGGCGACGCCGTTCCGAAGGCCGGCCCCGCGGTCACGATCGCCTTCGTCATCGCCGGTCTCACGGCGCTCTTCTCCGCCCTCTCGTACGCCGAGCTGGCGGGCTCGATACCGGTCGCCGGTTCCTCGTACTCGTATGCGTACGCAACGATGGGTGAACTCGTCGCCTGGGTCTGCGGCTGGTGCCTGGTCCTGGAGTACGGCGTCTCCGTCGCCGCCGTGGCGGTCGGCTGGGGCGAGTACCTCAACGAGCTGCTCGACGGCACGATCGGCGTCACCATCCCCGACGTGCTCTCCTCCGCCCCGGGCGAGGGCGGCATCGTCAACCTGCCGGGTCTGATCGTCGTCCTGCTCGCGATGGTCTTCCTGCTCGGCGGCGCCCGCGAGTCCGCCCTCGTGAACACCATCATGGTGTTCGTGAAGATCGCCGCGCTGGTGCTCTTCTGCGCCATCGGCTTCATGGGCTTCAAGTCCGGCAACTACGCCGACTTCATGCCGCTCGGCATGGCCGGTGTCAGCGCCGCCGGCGCGAGCCTCTTCTTCTCGTACATCGGCTTCGACGCCGCCTCCACCGCCGGTGAGGAGGCGAAGAACCCGAAGCGCGACCTCCCGCGCGCGATCATGCTCTCGTTGATCATCGTCACCGTTCTCTACGTCCTGGTCGCGGCCGTCGCCGTCGGCGCGTGGAACTGGAAGGACTTCGAGGGCTCCGAGGCCTCGCTCGCCGCGATCATGAACGACGTGAGCGGTCAGAAGTTCTGGGGCACCCTGCTCGCCGCCGGCGCCGTCATCTCGATCGCCAGCGTCGTGCTGACCGTCCTCTACGGCCAGACCCGTGTGCTCTTCGCGATGTCGCGCGACGGCCTCGTGCCCAAGGTCTTCGGCAAGGTCAGCGGCAAGACCGGCACCCCGCGCGTGAACACCGTCATCGTCTCGCTGTTCTGCGCCGCCCTCGCCTCCGTCATCCCGCTGGGCAAGCTCGTCGACGCGACCAGCATCGGCACCCTGTTCGCCTTCGCCCTGGTCAACATCGCGGTGATCGTGCTGCGCCGCTCCCGCCCGGACATGGACCGCACCTTCCGCGTGCCGCTGGGCTGGACCTTCCCGATCCTCGGCTTCGGCTTCTGCGTGTACAACATGTTCAGCCTCGACTCGATCACCTGGGTGGTCTTCGGTTGCTGGATGGCCGTGGGCCTCGTGTTCTACTTCCTGTACGGCATGCGCCGCTCCCGCCTGGCCACCGACGTCGTGGCCACCGACGCAGAGAAGTGATCCACCCGTAGTGCGACTCAACGACCTCGACGAACGCATCGTCCACGCCCTCGCGGAGGACGCCCGTCGCTCCTACGCCGACATCGGTTCGCTCGTCGGACTCTCCGCGCCCGCCGTCAAGCGGCGCGTGGACCGGCTGCGCGCCGAGGGCGCCATCACCGGCTTCACCGTACGGGTGGACCCGGCGGCGCTCGGCTGGGAGACCGAGGGGTTCGTCGAGATCTACTGTCGCCACAACACCTCGCCGAACGACATCCGGCGAGGTCTGGAGCGGTACCCCGAGGTGGTGTCCGCGTCGACCGTCACCGGCGACGCGGACGCCGTCGTCCAGGTCTTCGCCTCCGACATGCGCCACTTCGAGCGCGTCCTGGAACGGATCGCGGGCGAGCCGTTCGTGGAGCGCACCAAGTCGGTCCTGGTGCTGTCGCCGCTGCTGCGGCGCTTCTCGTCGGGCTCGCCCGCGTAGTCCCGGCGGCCGCGAGGGGCGGTGCGGGCCGTGGTTCCCGCACCGCCCATCGGGCTATTCGGTCGGGTACTCCGGCTGCCAGGGCAGCACCTTGAAGTCGCCCGTGCCGGCCTTCGTCTTCTCGAACGGCGCCGGGGTGTGGCACGGAGGCACATCACCTCGCTCGGGGTCCTGGGTCACCCAGCTGTAGCCCAGGCGGTCGTGCTTGCCCAGGTCGTGCACGGAGACACCCACGCGGTGGTCCCGGAACACATCCAGGTCGGTCTCGATGACCTTGCCCGTCACGGTGGCCACCTTGCCGCCCGTGACCAGACAGTCCACCTTCACCACGGCGTAGCCGCCCTTGCCGTTCTTGTAGTGGCTGAACCGGAAGGTGCCGGTCGCCGCCTCCGGGTTCATGTTGTCCTTCGCCGCGAGATGGGCGTCGAAGGAGAAGGTGATGTCATCGCTCGCCACCCGGTAGATCTTCGCGCTGCCGGTCAGCGCGGCCGCCTCCCGGTCGCCACCCCGGCCGTCCCCGGAGGCGACGGCTGAGCCCGCGGCCCCGGCGGTGATCAGCGCGGCGGCGGCCAGGGCGGCGATCTTCGTACGACGGTTCATTGTCGGTCCTTTCGGCAGGTCAACCGGACAGCCACCACTCTTCCGCCCGGCCCGCCGCGTGACGTCGCGCCACGGAACGGTCCTCCTCTCCGCCGCACGGCGGGGAGCCGTACGACCCTCGTCGGAGTACCGCGCAACGAATCGCCGCCCCGGTCGGTGATCGCGCAACGGTTCGACGGTCGGTCCGCAACGGTCGCGCCTTGTCCCGGTCGAGCCCGGAACCGTACCGTTTTTGACGTCTCCCCTGTCCTTCGGACCCCTGAGGATCGCCCATGCCCGCGCTGCGCACCGCCCTGCTCCAGAGCTCCGGTGAGCTCGGTGACGTGGCCGCCAATCTGAAGATCCTCGACGAGGCCGCCGCCCGGGCGGCCGAGGCCGGAGCGGGGCTGCTGCTCGCCCCCGAGCTCTTCCTGACCGGCTACGCGATCGGCGCCGACATGGCACGCCTGGCCGAGCCGGCCGACGGTCCCTCCGCCCGCGCCGTCGCGGCGATCGCCGCGCGCCACGGCCTGGCCGTCGGCTACGGCTACCCGGAGCGGGACACCGAGCAGCACGGGGTCCTGTACAACGCCGCCCAGCTCATCGGCGCCGACGGGACCACCCTTCTGCGCTACCGCAAGACCCACCTCTTCGGCGACTTCGAGCACCACTGGTTCACGCCCGGCGACGAGGCCGTGGTCCAGACGGAGCTCGCCGGCCTCAAGGTCTCGATGATGATCTGCTACGACGTCGAGTTCCCCGAGAACGTACGGGCCCATGCCCTGGCCGGTACCGACCTCCTCCTCGTGCCGACCGCGCTCATGCACCCCGCCGAGGTCGTGCCCGAGTCCGTCGTCCCCGTGCGCGCCTTCGAGAACCAGCTCTACATCGCGTACGCCAACCGGACCGGCCCCGAGGGCGACTTCGAGTTCGTGGGGCTCTCCACGCTCGCCGCCCCGGACGGCACCGCCAGGGTCCGCGCCGGCCGCGGCGAGGACCTCGTCGTCGGCGACGTGGACCCTGCCCTCCTCGCCGCCTCGCGCAAGGACAACCCGTACCTCCGCGACCGGCGTCCCGGCCTCTACGGCTCCCTCGTCTGAGCCGTCCCCCTCTCTTCCCGCACTTCCCCGCTTTCCCCGCAAGGAGTCCGTACCCCATGACGTCCACGGTGCCCACGACCGCCGTCCCGCACAGCGACGGCCAGCCGCCGATCACCATGTTCGGGCCGGACTTCCCGTACGCCTACGACGACTTCCTGGCCCACCCGGCCGGTCTGGGGCAGATACCGGCGACCGAGCACGGCACCGAGGTCGCCGTCATCGGCGGCGGGCTCTCCGGCATCATCGCCGCCTACGAGCTGATGAAGATGGGCCTCAAGCCCGTCGTCTACGAGGCCGACAAGATCGGTGGCCGACTGCGCACCGTCGGCTTCGAGGGCACCGGCACCGAGGGCCTGACGGCGGAGATGGGCGCCATGCGCTTCCCGCCCTCCTCCACCGCGTTCCAGCACTACATCGACCTGGTGGGCCTGGAGACGCAGCCGTTCCCCAACCCGCTGGCCGAGTCCACCCCGTCGACCGTCGTCGACCTCAAGGGCGAGTCGCACTACGCGCAGACCGTCGACGACCTCCCGCAGGTCTACCGCGACGTGATGAACGCGTGGAACGCCTGCCTCGACGAGGGCGCCGACTTCTCCGACATGAACCAGGCCATGCGCGAGCGCGACGTCCCGCGCATCCGCGAGATCTGGTCCAAGCTCGTCGAGAAGCTCGACAACCAGACCTTCTACGGCTTCCTGTGCGAGTCGGAGTCGTTCAAGTCCTTCCGGCACCGCGAGATCTTCGGCCAGGTCGGCTTCGGCACCGGCGGCTGGGACACCGACTTCCCCAACTCCATCCTGGAGATCCTCCGCGTCGTCTACACCGAGGCCGACGACCACCACCGCGGCATCGTGGGAGGCTCGCAGCAGCTGCCGCTGCGCCTGTGGGAGCGCGAGCCGGAGAAGATCGTCCACTGGGCGCAGGGCACCTCCCTGCAGTCCCTGCACGAGGGCGCGCCGAAGCCGGCCGTGACCCGGCTGAACCGCACCGCCGGCAACCGGATCACCGTCACCGACGCCTCCGGCGACATCCGCACGTACCGGGCGGCGATCTTCACCGCCCAGTCCTGGATGCTGCTCTCCAAGATCGCCTGTGACGACTCGCTCTTCCCGATCGACCACTGGACGGCGATCGAGCGCACCCACTACATGGAGAGCTCCAAGCTCTTCGTGCCCGTGGACCGGCCGTTCTGGCTGGACAAGGACGAGGAGACCGGCCGCGACGTCATGTCGATGACGCTGACCGACCGGATGACCCGCGGCACGTACCTCCTGGACGACGGCCCGGACAAGCCCGCCACCATCTGCCTCTCGTACACCTGGTGCGACGACAGCCTGAAGTGGCTGCCGCTCTCGGCCAACGAGCGGATGGAGGTCATGCTGAAGTCGCTCGGCGAGATCTACCCGAAGGTCGACATCCGGAAGCACATCATCGGCAACCCGGTGACGGTCTCCTGGGAGAACGAGCCCTACTTCATGGGCGCCTTCAAGGCGAACCTGCCGGGCCACTACCGCTACCAGCGCCGCCTGTTCACCCACTTCATGCAGGACCGGCTGCCGGAGGACAAGCGGGGCATCTTCCTCGCGGGCGACGACATCTCCTGGACGGCCGGCTGGGCCGAGGGCGCCGTGCAGACCGCGCTCAACGCCGTGTGGGGCGTGATGCACCACCTCGGCGGTTCGACCGACGCCACCAACCCGGGCCCGGGCGACGTGTACGACGAGATCGCCCCGGTGGAACTTCCGGAGGACTGATCCCGGCGTACTGTCGCCCGATCCGACGCAGACCGGCCCCCGTGGAACTTCCCGGGGGCCGGTGCCGTTGGGGGAGTGGGGCGGACAGCACCGGCGTGCGAGCGGCCGCGAGAGTGGTCAGCCGTGCCGTGCGAGCGGCGTCAGCAGCATCCGCCCCACCAGACCCACCGACCGGTCGAGGCGTTCCCGGAACTCCTCGGCCAGGTCGGGCAGTTCCCGCAGCTGCCAGAGCGAGCGCGCGGCGAGCCAGGCCCCGTCGCGGGCCCGGTCCAGGCTCCAGCAGCCCAGCAGATGCGTCAGCGGGTCCGTGATCTCCAGCAGGTCCGGGCCCGGCATCACCTCCTCGCGGATGCGCTCCTCCAGGAGCACGAGGATGTCGCCGACGCGGTCGAACTCGTCCTCCAGGTCCCGTGGCGCGCACTCCAGCTCCCGGCAGGTGTCGACCACGGCGAGGGCGAGGTCGTGCCCGATGTGCGCGTTGATCCCGGCCAGCGCGAACTGCAGCGGCCGTACGTCGGGGTGGCGCCGGTAGTGGAAGAGCGGCCGCCAGCAGGCCGGGGCGGGGATGCCGGTGGAGACGGCGTCGACCACCGCGAGATAGCGCTCCGCGAAGCGGACGTCGAGGGTCGCGGCCGCCCGTCGGTCGGCGAAGGTGCCGGCGTCGATGGCGTGGCCGATCTCCTCCGTCACCGTCAGATACACGCGGTTGAAGACGGCGACCCCGTCGGTCGGGTGCCAGGCCGAGCGGATGATGCGCATCCGCTCCACCACAGGGTCGACAGCCGTGAACTGCCCGATCCGGCCGGGGCCCTTCCGAGCAGGGTCGATCTGATCAGGGCCGTTCCGAGCGAAGCCGGTCTGCGGGGTGCCGAGCTGCTGGGTCTGCGCCATGGGGGCAGCGTCCCAGCAGCCGGTCCCGCGAGGGAACTCCCGGGGCCCGGCTTCCCCAGAACGGGCGAATCGCCTACGACTTGGTGGCGGAGCCCTCGTCCGTGCTGCCTTCGTACGAGCTGGTGCCGGAGTCCAGCAGCGGCTCCTGCCGCTTCAGGTGTTCCGGGGCGAAGGCCCGCAGCACGTGATAGCCGGTGAGCACGACGATCGTGCCGAGCGCGATGCCGCCGATCTCGAACGTGTCGGTGAAGGTCAGCTTCACTCCGCCGACGCCGATGATGATGCCCGCCGCGGCCGGCACCAGATTGAGCGGGTTGCGCAGGTCGACCTTGGCGTTGATCCAGATCTGAGCGCCGAGCAGGCCGATCATGCCGTAGAGGATCACCGTGATGCCGCCGAGCACACCGCCGGGGATCGCGGCGACGATCGCGCCGAACTTGGGGCAGAGGCCGAAGAGCAGCGCGAAGCCGGCGGCGGCCCAGTAGGCGGCGGTGGAGTAGACGCGGGTGGCCGCCATGACGCCGATGTTCTCGGAGTACGTGGTGTTCGGCGGGCCGCCCACGGCGGTCGACAGCATCGAGGCGGCGCCGTCGGCGGCGATCGCGGTGCCGAGCCTGTCGTCCAGGTTGTCCCCGGTCATCTCGCCGACGGCCTTGACGTGACCGGCGTTCTCCGCGATCAGGGCGATCACGACGGGCAGCGCGACGAGGATCGCGGACCACTCGAAGCTGGGCCCGTGGAAGGAGGGCAGGCCGATCCAGTCGGCCTGGGAGACGCCGGAGAGGTCGAGCCGCCAGTGGTCGGTGACCTGACCGCTCGGGGACATCGAGTGGATCTTGCCGAAGACCAGGTCGAAGACCCAGGAGATGGCGTAGCCGAAGATCAGGCCGAGGAAGATCGCGATGCGCGACCAGAAGCCGCGCAGACAGACCACGGCCAGGCCGGTGAACAGCATGACCAGCAGTGCCGTCCACTGGTCCTGCGGCCAGTAGGTGCTCGCGGTGACCGGGGCGAGATTGAAGCCGATCAGCATGACGACGGCGCCGGTGACGATCGGCGGCATCGTCGCGTGGATGATCCGCGCGCCGAACTTCCGTACCGCCAGACCCGCCAGGAACAGCGCGCCACCGACGACGAACACCGCGCCGGTCACGGTCGCGCTGGTGCCGCCGGAGGCTCGGATGGCCGCGGCGACACCCACGAAGGAGAGGGAGCACCCCAGATAGCTGGGGACCGTGCCCCGCGTCGCGAGCAGGAAGATCACCGTGGCGACGCCGGACATCATGATGGCGAGGTTCGGGTCGAGACCCATGAGCACGGGCGCCACGAAGGAGGCGCCGAACATCGCGACCACGTGCTGGGCGCCGAGCCCGGCCGTACGGGGCCAGGAGAGCCGCTCGTCCGGCCGGACCACGGCTCCTGGAGCGGGTGTCCTCCCGTCGCCGTGCAGGGTCCAGCGCACGCCGAGGTTCATGGGGTCGCTCCAGTTCTCCGGTTCCGGCGGCCCTGCCGAGGCCGCAAAAGATCAGCCATATGCTAATGCGCCGCTGGTCACCGAGGTTCCGGCACCATGTTCCGCGATTCCTACGACACCTTCCCCGAGCTGGTCGCGGGGCTTCCGCTTCCGGCCGCGGCGGTGCTCGTGGGCCGGGAGCCCTGGCGCAGCACCCCGGCGCCGAGCACGAGGCCGAAGGCCAGCAGGGTGACCAGGCCGAAGGAGAGCGTCAGCGATGTCGCGTCGGCGATTCCGCCGATCGCCGACGGGGCGATGAGACCCGAGGTGTACGTGATGGTGGCGACGCCCGCGATGGCCTGGCTGGGGTTGGGGCCGCTGCGGCCGGCCGCGGCGAAGGCCAGCGGGACGACGACGGCGACCCCGAGGCCGATCAGACCGAATCCGGCCATCGCGACGGCCGCGTGCGGGGCGAGGACCACGAGCAGCCCGCCGACGGTCGCGGCGACACCGCCGACCCGTACCGTCCGTACGGCGCCGAACCGGTCCACCACGCGGTCTCCGACCAGCCGGGCGATCGTCATGGTCAGCGCGAAGGCGGTGGTGGAGGCCGCGGCGACACCCGCCGACGAGCCGAGTTCGTCCCGCAGATAGACCGCCGACCAGTCCAGGCTCGCGCCCTCGGCGAACACTCCGCAGAAGCCGATGGCGCCGATGATCAGGGCGGACTTCGGAGGCAGCGAGAAGCGCGGCGGCGGCTCCTCGTCCGGGGCGCTCTGCAGATCGAGGACGCCCTGGCAGAAGACGAGGCCGAGCGCGGTCAGGACGAGCGCGGCGACGAGGTGGTGGAGACGCGCGTCCGCGCCGAGGTGGGCGGCGACGGTGCCGGCGGCCGAGCCGATGAGCGCGCCCGCGCTCCACATGCCGTGCAGGCTGGACATGATCGACTTGCCGAGACGGTTCTCGACCTCGACGCCGAGCGCGTTCATCGCCACGTCGGACATGCCGGCGGTGGCGCCGTAGAAGAAGAGTGCCGCGCAGAGCCCGTAGATGTTCGGGGCGAGCGACGGCAGGATCAGAGCGAGCGTCCAGAGGGCGAGCAGGCCGCGCAGCGCGGTGCGGGCGCCGAAGCGGTGGCTGATGGCGCCGGCCAGCGGCATCGCGAGCGAGGCGCCGACGGCAGGGAAGGCGAGGGCGAGTCCGAGCTGACCCGCGCTCACATCGGCGTGGTCCTGGATCCACGGGATGCGGGTGGCGAAGCTGCCGGTGACCGCGCCGTGGACGCAGAAGACCGCGGCGACGGCGAATCGGGCTCGCCGCAGCCGCTCGGTACTGAAGACGGTCTCGCCCGTCATGTGCCCTCCCTGGTCGACGTCCGCCGTAAACTATCAGGAACCCTGCCTGATAAATAGATCGGCGGGAGAGGTCCACGTACGAGAGTCTGAGAGGATCCCGGTATGCCCGCATCTCCGAGCACCGCCCGGGCCATCAACGACCGGCTCGCCCTGCGACTGCTCCAGGACGAAGGGCCGTTGACGGCGACCCAGTTGAAGACGCTGACCGGCCTCTCCCGGCCCACCGTCGCCGACCTCGTCGAACGGCTCCAGGGCTCGGGACTCGTCCGGGTGGTGGGGGAGTCCGGCGCGGAGCGTCGCGGGCCGAACGCCAAGCTGTACGGGATCGTCGCCGACCGCGCGCACCTCGCCGCCCTCGACGTACGGACCGACTCCCTCTCGCTCACCGTCGCCGACCTGCTCGGCGCCACGCTCGCGGAGGCCTCGGCGCCGATCGACGGGAAGGACGGGACCGGACCGGCCGTCGAGAAGGCGGTCTCCCTCCTCGAACGGACCGCGAAGTCCGCCGGGGTGGAGCGACTGCACAGCGTCGTCGTCGGCGCCCCCGGACTGATCGACCCCGCCACGGGCGGGCTGCGTGACTCGGCGAAGCTCCCCGAGTGGCACCGCAGGCTGATCGACGCCCTTCAGGAGCGGCTGCCGGCGACCGTGCTCGTCGAGAACGAGACCAACCTCGCCGCCGTCGCCGAACAGCGGGCCGGGGTCGCTCGCGACCGCGACACCTTCGTCCTGCTCTGGCTCGGCCAGGGTGTCGGAGCGGCCGTCGTGCTGGACGGCCGGCCGCGCCGCGGGGCCTCCGGCGGCGCGGGCGAGCTCGGCTTCCTGCCGGTGCCCGGCACCTCGGGGCTGCCGTCGGCGACCGGCTGCGAGGGCGGCTTCCACGAGCTGGCCTGTGCGGCCGCGGTGGCGGCCCTCGCCGTGGAGCACGGCCTGGACCCGGCCGACGCGCTCACCTCGGGACACGGCCCCTTCCTCGACGCCCTCGCCGGCCGCCTCGCGGTCGGCGCGGCGGCCGTCGCCTCCGTCCTCGACCCGGGCTGTGTAGTCCTCGGGGGCGAGACCGGCCACCGTGGCGGTCGGGAGCTCGCCGCCCGCGTCGAGGCCCGGCTCGCCGCCCTCTCGCCGCTGCGCACGGAGGTCCGCGCCACCGCACTCGGGGACACGGCAGTCCTCCGGGGCGCCCTCCTGGCCGCCCGCGACGCCGCGCAGGACGAGCTCTTCGGCCCGCCGGAGCACGACAGCCACGGGCGGCACGGCCAGGGCGTGCCCGGCGGATCAGCGCCGCACACGCCCTAGGGCGTCTCGTTCGGATCTCGCCGGGCTCGCGGGTCAGCTGATCGTCAGCGGAGTGTCCGGGGCGAGTTCGGCGGCGATGAGTTCGGCGACCTGCTCGGCCGTGTTGCCTTCCGGCGCGTTCGCGGTCTTGGTCGTGGACACCGCGATGGCGAGGCGCTCGGAGGGGAGATACGCCTGGATCGCCGCATAGCCGGAGAACGACGGGTTCTGGACCAGCCAGGTGTTGACCACGATGATGCCCAGCCCGAAGTGGGCGGCCTCGGTCTGCTCGATGCAGATCGTGGCGGGACACGTGGCGGTCGCGCCGCCCAGGCCGACCGTGCCCGGGTTCAGGAAGGTGCGGTAGGAGCGGGGCGAGAGGAGTTCGCCGCTGCCGATGGCCTGCGCCGAGCGTGCCAGGTCGCAGACGTCGGTGGTGATGACCGCGCCGGGCGCGGTGGTCCACGACGGGTTCCAGAAGGTGGACTCCTCGTAGATCCCGCGGTCGGAGGTGAAGGCATGCAGGACCGGACTCGGGATGTCCGGAGTGAAGTTGTTCTGCGTGTCGCGCAGCCCGAGGGGACCCCAGATCCGCTCCTTCAGGAACTCGTCGATCCGGGTGCCGGTGATCTTCTCCAGCGCTTGGCTCAGGAGCAGGTAGTTGGCGTGGGAGTAGCTCCAGCTGGTGCCCGGCTCGTACCAGAACGAGTGGCTGTACGGGAACGCCAGCAGCTCGTTCGGGGTCCACTGGCGGAACGGGTGGGGCACCAGCTCGGCCAGGAAGGCCGGGTCGGTGACGTAGTCGTGCAGGCCCGAGGTGTTGGAGGCCAGCATCCGCAGGGTGATCTGCTCGGCCTTGGGCAGGTCGGGCAGCCAGCGCTCCACGGTGTCGTCGAGCGAGACCTTCCCCTCCTCGACCAGCTGGAGGAGGGCCGTGCCGATGTGGGCGAAGGCCACGGAGCCGGCGCGGAAGTGCATGTCCGGCTGGGCCGGGACGCCGGTCATGGACTCGCCCAGGGCGTCGGTGAGGACCTCGCGCCCGTCGAGCGTGACCTTCACCTCCACGGAGTTCAGCTTCAGGTCCTGCTTGGCCTTGCGGGTGATGTCCAGGACCTTGCGGGCCTGACGGTCGAGGGGGCGCTCGGTCCTCACGCAGTCGCGGTCGCCGTGGTGGCCGGGACCCTCCGCGAGAGCGGGGGTGGCGGCCGAGGTCTGGACGGTGGCGGCGAGGAGAGCGGCGCAGAGCAGCGCGCTGCCGACGCGCGCACGCGAGCGCAGCCGCGTGTGGAAGGGGGTGCGTGTCATGCCCGCACTATGGCCGGAAGGTCCTCGACAATTCGGCCGAACACTCCGCAAAGCACACGAGACGCGCCCATGTGGGGCAGACCGGACTAGGTCGTGGGCCGGTCGGGGGCGCTTCCTTCGTCGAACCGTGCCGTCAGGAACTCCTCGAAGGTCACCCGTCCCACCGCGGACTCCGGCGCGAGATGACCTCCGTGGCGCAGCCCCCGGTAGACCTTGCCCGGCAGGGGGACCTCGACGATCCTCCGCTGCTTCCCGCTCGCCCGCAGATAGGCCGCGGCCAGCTCGGCGAACGTCCGCACCTCGGGGCCGCCCATGTCCGCCACACGCCCGGCCGGCGGGCCCGCCGCGAGTTCCGCGAGGCGGTACGCGGCCTCGGTGACCTCCATCGGCTGGTCCCGTACGGCCTTCGGCAGCAGCATCACCGGTGGCTTCGCCAACCCCTCCAGGAGCCGCAGGATCAGGTCGTGGAACTGGGTGGTCCGCAGGATCGTCCAGCCGAGCCCCGACTGCTGGATCCGCCGCTCGACCGCGTACTTCGCGCGGTAGTAGCCCAGCGGCACACGGTCCACGCCGACGATCGAGATGTACAGCAGATGTGGCACCCCGGCCCGGTGCGCGGCCTCGATCAGCAGCCGGGCCGCCTGCTCGTCGTGGCGCGTGATGTTCGTGCAGTGGACGATCGCGTCCACGCCGTCCACGGCCCGGTCCAGGAGCGGGCCGCCCCGGCGCAGATCGACGGCGTACGGCGGCGAGTGCCGGCTGAGCACCCGCACGTCGTGGCCCTCCGCGCGCAGCTTCTCGCAGACGGGCCCGCCCAGTGTGCCCGTGCCTCCGGTCACCAGGATCGTGGTCATGTTCCCAGCGTGAACGCCTTCGCCGCGGCCCGCACACGCGGGC
>NZ_JBHTTQ010000088.1:0-30497 GCF_042794475.1 Streptomyces sp. NPDC056527 | reverse complement strand
GGCCGGGGCGCCGCGAGGCGCCCCGGCGCGCCTCAGGGGTAACTCACCAGGTTGGCGACATTGGTCGAGGAATTCGACGGTCCGCCGCGGTCGTTGATGACATGCCGGATGGTCCCGGTGCCACCGAGGGAGACCGTGACCATGCTGCGGAAGCGGACACCGGGGTGCTGCGGCGCCTCGAACGCCCGCTCCGCGGCCACGCCGGGGTTGACGTTGAAGAAGCAGTAGCTCCCGAGCCCGTACGCCTCATGACTCGTCACCGAGTCCGCGACCTTGTAGGCGGCATAGCCCTGGGTCGAACCGTTCATCCAGGCGGCCTGGTTGGGCGGGTCGTACGGCATCTCGTTCTGGTAGAAGTACGTCCGGCCGCCGTTGCCGTTCCAGATGGTCTGGTGCTTCTGGTAGTGCTCGACGAACAGGCCGTACATGGTCACGTCGTCGCCGTTGACGATCAGGCCCGTGTCCGCCGTGTTGGTGTTCCAGCCGATGCCCGTTCCGTGGTCACCGCGCCAGATCCACATGTGGTCGCCGATGACGTGGTCGCTGTTGACGACGAGGCTCGTGGTGGCCTTGCCCACCGCGGCGCCGCCGACGCGGAAGTAGACGTCGTGGAGCGAGGTCGGGTTGGCCGCGTGGGACGCGGCGGATCCCGGCGGCCCGATCTCCACCAGCGTCCGGGAGTTGACCGTCCCGGCGTCGAAGAGGACGCCCGCGATCTTCACGCCGTCCACGTCGGCCACGGTCATGGCGGTGACGCCGCCCTCCGGGATGAACGTCGCCAGTCCGAGACCGAGCACGACGGTGTCGGGCCGGGTCACCTTCAGGGTCTGGTCGAGTCGGTAGACGCCGGGGGTGACGAGCAGGTTCTTCCCCTCGGCCAGCGCGGCGTTGATCTGAGCCGCGGTCGCCCCCGGCTTCACGACATGGAACCGGTCGATCGGGAGCGAGGTCCCCGGGGCGCCGCCCGCGGCCCAGGTCGTGGCCGTCGAGTCGGCCCGCACCCCGGGTACGAAGACGCGGTAGGCGCCGTTGCCGTCCACGTACAGGAAGGGCTTCTCCCGGACGGTCGGCGTGCGGTCGACGGTCGTGTGGGGCGGGTTGGGGAAGCTCGTGCCCGGGACTCCCTGGCTGCCGACGAAGACCATGTTCCAGTTGGAGCCGGTCCAGCTGCCGAGCTGAGAGTTGCGGGTCAGCCACTGCTGCTGCGTGCCGGAGCGCACCTGGCCGTCGATCTTCGTGTCGGCCATGAAGCCGCCGCTCGACCATCCGCCGTCGCTGAGTTCCAGGTTGCCGCGCACATGCATCCGGCGGTACGAGGACGCCTGCGAGACGGCCCAACGGTCCGTGCCGCCCGTCGGGTTCACCGAGAGGTTCTCGGCGCCCCGCCAGAAGTTCTGCGTGGCGTTCTGCGGCGGGAACCAGTCGGCCTCCACATGGACGGCCCCGTTGATCGTCACCGAGTCCGGGGACTGTCCGAGACCGAGGACCTGGGTGTAGAAGCCGACGTTGACATCGTTGTTGTACGTGCCGGGCTTGAACAGCACCGCGTGGCGCTGCGGGCCGAACTGGTTCGTCTCCTGCTGCCTGAAGATGGTGTCCAGCCGGCCCTGGATGGTGGCCGAGGGCATGGAAGGGTCGAACACGGCCACGTTCGGGCCGAGATCGACATCGCCGGGCGACGTGCTCACGGGGGTCACCTGGAAGCGCTGGGCGGCCGTGCCGTTGCAGGTGTACTGCACCAGCTGGACGCTGTCGGCGGTCGACGCGGCGGGCACGTCCAGGCACTTGCCACTGTGCCGGTTGACGAAGCGGTACGCTCCCCCGCCCTCGTCCACGGCCTGCCACTGCTGGTTGTTCCCTCCCCCGTACGTCCAGAGGTGGACGGCGGCGTTGTCGGCGCTTGACACGTCGCTGACGTCGACGACCTGGGCCGTGTCATTGCGGTTGCCGATCCGCACATGGCCGTCGGCGGTCGGCGTGATGGTCCACTGCTGCGCGGTCGTGCCGTTGCAGGCGTACTGCTGCACGGCGGTGCCGTTCACCGTCGCGGCCGCCCGCGCGTCGAGACACTTGCCGCTGCCGCTGTTGACGACGGTGACCCAGCCGGTCGGGGGCGCGGCGAGCGGAGCCGCGGCCGCTGCGGGGCCGGCGGCCGTCGTGGCGGGTCGGGACGCCGTCGCCGCGGGATGGACGGCCAGGGTCGCGCAGACGACGGTCGCGGCGCCGAGCAGCGCGGTCAGCGGGCGGGGGGTGCGGTGACGTGGGGCGCGCAGGCTCCGGGAGTAGCCGGTCATCGGGTCACCGTCCACTTCTGGTTGGCGCCGCCGGAGCAGGTCCAGATCTGCAGCCGCGTGCCGTTGGCGGAGCTGTTGCCGGTCGCGTCCAGGCACTTGCCGGCCTGTGGGTTCACGATGTCCCGAGCGGCGTTGGCGTCCCAGCGCTGGGCAGCTGTTCCGTTGCACTCCCACAGCTGGACCACGGTGCCGTCAGCGGTGCCGCCGGAGGCGACGTCGAGGCACTTGCCGAGGGCCCGGATCGTTCCGTCCGTTCCGACGGTCCACCGTTGGGCGGCGGTCCCGTTGCAGTCGTAGAGCTGGACCGCCGTGCCGTCGGCCGTGCCGGCGGCGGCCACGTCGACGCACGTGCCCCCGATCCCGGTGATGGGGCCGCCGGTGGTGGGGCTGTCGGCCGTGGTGACGCGGACGTGGTCGACGACGAGCTGCTGGGGGAAGACGGTGGAGCCGTCGGGGTCGCCCGGCCAGTAGCCGCCGACCGCCAGGTTGAGTATGAGGAAGAACGGCTTGTCGAACACCCAGTTCCGTCCCCCGAGGTCGGCCGGGGTACGGGTCTGGTAGACGGTGCCGTCGACCGACCAGGTGATCCTGCCGGGCGACCAGTCGACCGCGAAGGTGTGGAACGCGTCGGCGAAGGCCTGCCCGCCGGGCAGCGTGTACGCGGCGCCGATCCCGCCCGCGCCGGAGTATCCGGGGCCGTGCAGGGTGCCGTGAACGGTGGACGGCTCGAAGCCGACGTTCTCCATGATGTCGATCTCGCCCGAGTCGGGCCAGCCGACCTGGCCGAGGTCGTTCCCGAGCATCCAGAACGCGGGCCACATGCCCTGTCCGCGCGGGACCTTCATCCTGGCTTCCACGTGGCCGTACTGCGCGGTGTACTTGCCCGCGGTGTTCAGCCGGGCCGAGGTGTACTCGCACCGGCCGTACCAGCACTGGTAGTTGCCTGGGTTCTCCTTGCGCGCGGTGATCACCAGGTGGCCCTGGCCGTCGAGAGCGGCGTTGCGGTTGCCGGCCGTGTAGTACTGCCGCTCGTGGTTGTTGACGTTGTCGCCGGTCTCGACCTGCCACCGGGATCCGTCCACGGCGGAGCCCGCGGGCCCGTCGAAGTCGTCGGAGAAGGTAGCGGCGGCCGCCGCGGCGGCGGGCCGGAGCGCGGCGCGCTGGTCGAGGGACGCGGAGGCGCCCGGCGCGGGACCGGCGATTCCGAGGCCGAGCGCCGTGAGGGCGAGGGCCGCCGCGGCGGAGGACAGCAGGCGCCGTGGTGAGCGGGAGGAGTGCATGACTCTCTCTTCCGTCGGGTGTGGGGGACGCGCCGAAGGTCATGCCCATGACATTCAGCGGCAACGGGCGGGGCCGTCCCGACGGCGCGGGACGCCGGACCGCTTTGTTGCACCCATGATTTAAGGAGTGAACTAAGAGACCCGTCAAGGGTTTTGGTATGGACCTGTGCAACCTCCGTGGACTCCTCCCGCTCAGGGACCCCGGTGCCGCGGTTGCGGCGATCCAGGGAGAGGGGAGCGGCGGGCCCTGCCGCCGCCGGACCGACGGGCCACCGGACCGGGCGTCCCCAGCGCCCGGAAGCTCGGCTCCCCCGCAACCGGGCCGGTCGGTCGTGTCACCCCGACATCCCGCGCCCGGTGCGATGTCAGTGGTCGCTACTAGGTTCTTACTCGTCCCGCCGTTCAGGCGTGGGCCTTCCCTTACCCCTCCCATGCCCTGAGGAGATCTGCGTTGTCCCACTGGGAGACTTCGAGTCTGACGCGGGTGCTGCAGCCCGCTCGCCCACGGAAGCTGGCCAAGGTTCCGTTCGTCGAACTGGCCGACGGGCGCCTGCAGGGTGTGGTGTCCAGCGGATCGGACATCGCCCGGGTCTACGTCTCATCGGTCGCCGTCGGCGACTACGCCTACTCGTGCAGCACCAACAACAACCGGCCCTGCGGCGGCGCACGGGGCTCCTTCTGCAACCACATCCGCGCCCTCGTCGGCGAGGCGGTGCTGCAGTACGGAGCCGAGCGTGTCGCCCGGTATCTGAAGGTCGATCCCGCCGACGAGCAGCTCGACGCGGCAGGCGTGACCAGCGCCATGTCCACCACCCGCCCTTCCCCCGCAGCCGGCGGAACGGCGGCCGCGGCACCGGTGTTCAGCCGCTTCCTGCGGCATCTGTCCTACCTCGAACTCCAGGCGTCGACCGTGCCGTTGCCGGAGATGCAGTGGTTCCCGCCGACCCGAGAGGTGGCTTGATGCACGCCGACCCGCTCACCGAGCCGGTTCCCGGCCTCGAAGAGGCACTCGCCGCCGTCGACGGGTTCGACGCCCTTCTGACCGACGGCCTCCTGCGCCCCCGGGCCGCTCAGGCCGGTGACCTGTTCGCGTTCGCCGACGCCGTCGCGGGCACGCCGCTGGCCACCCGAGTCGGCGAGGCCGCCGAGAAGACCGCGGCGGGCGCCGCCGGTGAAGAGCATTTCGTCGCCCTCGCCGCCGCCCGGACCGCCCTCCTGGGCTCCGTCCACGACGCGCTCACCGAGCGGGTGCACGCGGCAACGGGCCGGACGCCCGCCGAGGACGTCCCCCGACCGGCCGGCGGCGGTGATCCGGTCAACGTGCTGGCCGCCGCCCGGTCATGGCTCTGCGACCTCGCGCGCACAGGCTGGCGGGGGCTGGACCACGAGATCGTGTCCGGCGCCGCCCCCGTGGTCTCTGCGATGCTGCCGGACCCGTCACTGCGCCGACTGGCCGTCCTGCTCGACGGTCTCGCCACCGAACTCGCGGCCTGCTGTCCTGGTGCGGCGCTCGAGCGGGTCCCGGTACGCCGCTGGGCCGACCTGTGGTCGCGCGCTCTGCTCCTGACACTGCCCGGAGCAGCCGATGTGGCGACCACGGACACCGTGACCGGTCGTCTTCTCCCGCTCGGCGTCGATCTGCACGAGCACGCGACGGCCGTGCAGGCACAGGTGCATGCCGTGCTGGAGCCGGCCGACGGAGGCACCGCCCGACTGGTGCGCGCCTCGGTCTCCGCACCCAAGCCGGACACCGTCGTCGGTGCGGGCCTGTGGCAACTGCTCCGACCGCACATGTCGCTCCTGGCCGCCGTCGGCGAGGGCGGGACGATGGATCTGGACGGGATGCCCGTCACGGCCGAGGGAGACCTGATCTGGGATGACGCCCTCGCCCGCACGGGCGGCCCGGCCGACCCCTTCGTCACCGCCCGCGTCGTGCTGCCGACGGCGGCCGGCGCCGCCCCCGCCCCGCTGGACCGCCACCCCGCCCGGATCGCCACCCCGGTGTTCCTCGAGGGTTACGCCGTCTCCCACGAGGATCACGGTCTGACGTTCACGGTCGCCGGCCATCCGCTCGCCGTCGACACCGACCGGATCCCGGCCGCGGGTCCTCTCACTCCGGAGAACGTCGCCGCGTCCGCGGCATGCATCGGCCTCCTGCGCTGGGACGCCGGAGCCTTCCGCGTCCAGCCACTCGCGGTCGAGACGACCGTGCGGAAGAAGAGCCTTGCGATCCACGCCGGGTCCTGGGCCGGAGGAACGACCGACAAGGCGGGCGTCAAGGGCGAGAAGGCCGCCACCGACGCCGTGGCCGTTCTGCGGGAGCGAGCGGGAAGGCTGTTGCGCGCATGACCGACCCCACTCCCGAGGCCCCCTTGGCCGACTCGGACGAGAACCGTCGCCAGGTGCTGTACTGGCGGTTGCTGGCGCGGCTGTTCGACGCCGAGGAGCAGCCCGGTCTGGAATCCGCGAGCCTCGCCGTCGTCGAGGACATCGGTCTGCCACCGGGCCTGCTGGACCCCCAGGCCTCCGTCGACTCCGTCGTGCAGCGCCACCCCGAACTGGCGGACGAGTTCGACGGTCTGATGGTGCCCGAAGACGGCGAAGGACCGCGCGACCGGGCCGCAGAGGTACGCCGCGCGGCACTGCTGTCGAAGGTCCTGCTCAACGTGTTCGCGTCCCCCTCCGGATCCGTCAGCGCTGGACAGCTCGCCGGCTGGCAGTCGGACGCGGGATGGCTGGAGCGTGCCCTCGGATGCCGACCCGGTGATCTGCGCGGGGGTCGCGCGGGGGCCGGCGGGCCGGGCGTCAGCCCGCATGGCACCGGCGGGCGCGGCGGTACGCCCGACCTGAGCCGGCTGATTCCGCAGATCGGGCCGGAGCTCGGCGCCATCGAGGCGGACCTCGTCAAGCGGATGCACCTGCGGGAGGTGCTGGCCGACCCGAAGCTCGCGTCCCGGCTCACGCCCAGCATGTCGCTGATCGAGCAGCTGTTGCGGGACAAGAACAACCTCTCCGGGGTGGCGCTCGCGAACGCCAAGGCACTGATCCGACGGTTCGTGGACGAGGTCGCCGAGGTGCTGCGTACGCAGGTGGAGAAGGCATCCATCGGGGAGCTGGACCGCTCGATCCCGCCCAAGCGCGTCTTCCGGAACCTGGACGTGAACAGGACGATCTGGAAGAACCTGACCAACTGGAGTCCGGAAGAGGAGCAGTTGTACGTCGACCGCCTCTACTACCGGCACACGGCTCGCAAGACGACGCCTCAGCGGCTGATCGTGGTCGTCGACCAGTCGGGCTCGATGGTCGACTCGATGGTGAACTGCACCATCCTCGCCTCGATCTTCGCCGGGCTGCCGAAGGTGGACGTCCACCTCATCGCCTACGACACGCAGGCCCTCGATCTCACTCCCTGGGTGCACGACCCCTTCGAGACCCTCCTGCGAACCCAGCTCGGCGGCGGCACGGACGGCACCGTGGCCATGGCGCTCGCCCAGCCGAAGATCGCCGAGCCCCGAAACACCGTCGTGGTGTGGATCTCCGACTTCTACGAATGGCGCGGTGAGGAACTCTTCGCCTCCATGGCTGCCGTGCATCGCTCCGGGGCCAAGTTCATCCCGGTCGGTTCGGTGACCAGCGCCGGGCGAGGCAGCGTCAACCCGTGGTTCCGGGAGCGGTTCAAGGACCAGGGCACGCCCGTGCTCTCCGGTCACATCCGCAAGCTCGTCCACGAGCTGAAGTCCTTCCTCACCTGAGCGTTCCCCCTCGCGCCGCCCCACGCCGGCGGCGCGCCCAGAGACCCGCGGCCCCGCGCCGCCTCAGACCCGCACGAAAGGCACCGAACATGTCCGACCTGCTGCGCGCCCCTGCCGAGATCAAGTACGCCGAGGAACTGGACTGGCTGGAGTCGATCGACGACAACCCCAAGCCGTTCTCCTGGCGTCTGTCCCCGAAGATGGTCCGGTTGTTCATCCTCGGCTCCGAGCGCGCCGACGGCCTCGACCGCGAGATCGCGCAGAAGTGGTTCGGCGACCGGAGCTTCGTCGAGCGCTCCATCGTCACCCTCGCCTCCGACCGCGGTCTGCTGCTCATCGGCGACCCCGGAACCGGCAAGAGCTGGCTCGCCGAGCTCCTGTCCGCCGCGATCAGCCGCAACTCCACTCAGGTGGTGCAGGGCACGGCCGGCACCACCGAGGACCACATCAAGTACTCCTGGAACGTGTCCATGGTCATCGCCAAGGGTCAGTCCCGTGAGTCGATGATCCCCTCGCCGATCATGACCGCGATGGAGACCGGTACCATCGGCCGCTTCGAGGAGCTCACCCGCTCCACCAGCGACGTGCAGGACGCGCTCATCTCGATCCTCTCCGAGAAGTACATCTCGGTCCCCGAACTGGACAGCGCCGGCGGCGAGAACATCGTCTTCGCCAAGCCCGGTTTCTCGATCATCGCGACCGCCAACAGCCGCGACCGGGGCGTCAACGACCTCTCCTCCGCGCTGAAGCGCCGCTTCAACTTCGTGCGCATCCCGGTCGTGACCAACAAGCAGAGCGAGACGGAGATCGTCCGCTTCCGCACCGAGGAGCTCCTGCGCCGCCACCAGATCGAACTGGACGTCCCGCCGAACCTGCTGGACGTCCTGCTGCAGAGCTTCGCCGACCTGCGCGCCTCTGCGACCGCGGCCACCAGCGACGACGAGAAGCTGGAGTCCGCGCTGTCCACCGCCGAGCAGATCGGCGTCCTGGAGGACGCCATCCTGCACTCCAACTTCTTCGGCGAGCGCGCTCTCACCGCCCGCACACTCGCCTCCTCCCTGGTCGGCTCCCTGGCCCGCCGCGAGCCCGAGGACCTGGCGATTCTCAACAAGTACCTGCACGGCGTCGTCGAGCCCCGCGGCAAGGAGGAGGGCGGCTTGTGGCCGGAGTTCCTCGACGGCGGCCGCGACGCGATCGCGAACCTGTCGTGAGCGGCCACCAGGAGGGGACCTTCGAGGCTCTCCGCGTCCAACTCCAGGAGGCCGCAGCCGCCTTCGCCGACGGCCCGGCCGCCCTGGAGGGCATCCTCCTCGGCCTCGTCGACGACGTCGACCGAGCCGCGCGCGAGCCGCTGGAGATCTTCCCGGTCTGCCACCACTCCCCCGCCTCCGCCCTCGCGATGGCACGCCGGCTGCGCGAGAAGCAGCCGAAGGTCGTGTACCTGGAGCTGTGCGAGGACATGACGCCCCTGCTCACCGAAGTGCGCAACTGCAGGCTCCCGGTCGCGGTCCAGGCGTTCGCGTCCCGGCTCGACGGCTTTCCGGAGGAGTGGGCGCCGCTCTCGGTGGTCGCCCCGATCACCGAGGCGTCGGCCGAGTACCAGGCGATCGCGTACGCGCTGGACACCCCGGGAGTGGAGCTCGTCCTCGTGGACCGCTCCTCGGACCACGTCTTCCAGTGGGACACGCGCCGAGGCCGCACGGAGACGGCCGGAGCGGACGCGCCGGCGCCCGAGGAGGAGGCCGCACTGCACGGCGACGCGGTCGGCGTGGAGATCGGCGACCTGCGGCCGCGGTTCGCCGAACTGGAGGAGCACCTGCTGCGGCACGGCCGGGTGCGGCACTGGTCGGAGTGGTGGCACCAGTACGTCGAGCTGCCGCTGGGTGACAGCGACCACGACACGTACCGCCAGGCCATGTTCCTGATCGGAAGCCTCTTCAGGCGCCTTGCCCCCGGGGACGCGGAGCGCGTACGGGTCGACGAGGACCGCGAGCGGTACATGTGGACGCGGATGCGCGAGCACCTGGCCGCGACCGGCACGGACCCGGAGGACTGCCTGTACGTCTGCGGCGCCTTCCACGCCGCCAGTCGCGTCGCGGAGTTCGGCGTGGACGGCGGCGACACCTTCGAGATCAGTCCCCGCACCGGCACCACCTGGCAGTACGGCTTGATCCCCTCGAGTCACGCGGCGATCGAGGCGCAGTTCGGGCTCGCCGCGGGCTCGGTGTCGATCGCGGCGACGGTGTGGGCGAAGAACCTCAAGCGGACCCGCGTCGAGCCCTTCCGGCTCGCGGGACAGGCGGGCGCGAAGAAGGCGCGGCCGAGGAAGACCTCGGCCGTGGCGAGCGTGACCAGCACCGAGCCGGCGGACATGCTCACCGGCTTCCTGCGACGGCCGCCGGTCCTGGACCGGCTGGACGAGGCCGAACTGCTCGGCTGGTCCGTGGACATCGTGCGCGCCGCCCGCCGCAACGGCTATCTCGCCTCGACCGCCGACGCCATCGCGGTCTTCGAGACGTCGATCCTGCTCGCCGGGATGCGGGACCGGGCCAAGCCCACCCCGTACGACTTCCAGGACGCGGCGGTCACGTGCATCGAGAAGGACACCGTGCCCGGGCGGCGGGACGTGCGCTGGCTCGTGGAGATCATGATGGGCGGGGACCGCATCGGGCAGGTCGGCTACGAAGCGCTGCCGCCCCTCGCCCGCGACGTCCACGACCGCCTCGCACCGCTCGGCCTGAAGCTCGAAGCACGAGGCGTGAAGCGCGCGCTGCTGGACATCGCCGGCCGTCCTGAACTGGAGCGCTGCTCCGATGTGCTGTGGATGCTGCGGTACCTGATGCCCCATGGCGCCGCTCGCCCGATCATGGGTGAGCGGACCCTCGGTGAGCGCCCGATCCAGGAGTCCTGGGACCTCGCCCTCGGCACCCACCAACGCGCCCTCATCGAACTCGGCTACGAGGGCGTCAGCATCGAGCAGGTCCTGGAACAGCGACTGCGCCGCGCGGCGTACGGACCGCAGGCCACCACCGCGACCGTTCTCCAGGCCGTCGAGGACGCGACCCTCCATCTGCGCAGCCGCCGTCTCGCCGACGAACTGGGCACGCGAGCCCTGGAGGTGCTCGCGGCCGAGCGGAGCGTCGACGGGGCGCCGGAGGTGCTCCGTCGCGTACGCCGGCTCCTCGCGTACTACCGGACGAGCGAGCCGGTGCTGCCCAGGTGGATCGAATCGTTCGTGAAGACGGGCTACGCGCACTACTGCACGCTGCTGCCGACCGCGTTCGCCGACGAGGACGCCGGCGTCCGGCAGGTGGCGGCGATGCTCGGCTTCCTGTTCAGCATGGAGACCCTGGCGCTCTCGCTCGGCTGCGACCGCACCCAGCTCGAACTCGCGGTCGCGCAGTCGCATCCGGAGGACCCGTCCAAGACCGCGCTGCTGTGGGCCTCGCAGACCCAGCTCGGAACCATGACCCGGAGCGAACTCAGGGAGCGCTGCGACGGCCTCCTCGACAACCCGCTGGCCCTGCCGACGTACCCGCGCTATCTCAGCGGACTGCTTCACGCCCTGGAGCCCGCGCCCGGTCTCACCGACTTCGTCGTGGAGGCGGTGTCGAACGCCTTCGGCCGGCTGCCGGACCCGGTACTCCTGCCCTGGCTGCCGACTCTGATCACCAGCCTGCGCTCCAGCGGTGCCGAACTGGCCCCGCTCCTCATCCGCGAGGCCGGACGGATCTTCCCTTCTCGACTCGCGGAGCTGGACAGTTGGGTGCCGCCGTGGCGGGAGACGCCACAGCCGATCCGCACCCGGCCGACGTCCGACCAGCGGGCCGGCCACCGCGCGATCCTGCTCGACGCCCATCCCGCGACCTGCGACGCGGTCGCCGCGCTCCTCGGCTGCGAAGGCCCCTGGGAGCCGGCCACGACCTGCCCCTCCGGCGTGGCCCTGGTGGGACGTCACCCCGCCACGGCAGAGGCCGTGGCGGCGCTGCTGACGCGGATCTGACGTACGCCGCGAAACGCGCAGGAGCCTGCCGGTCCACCCGGCCGGGGGCTCCTGCGCGCCGGCGTACTCCTGCCCGAGGAAGGCAGCGACCGACGAGCGGACGCTGCCGACCGGCTCAGGTGAGCGAGGGCACGCGTTCGGACTGCGGTGGCGGACCGGGCGGTGTGCCGTCGCCGAACGGCCGCCCGCCGAGAGCTTCCCGATCGTGCGGGGTGAGCCAGCCTTTCGGGTCCGGGCCCTCGGGAACGATCCCGGTCGGGTTGATGGTGTTGTGCACCACGTAGTAGTGGGCCTTGATCTGCTCGAAGTCGATCGTGTCGCCGAAACCGGGCGTCTGGAACAGGTCCCGCGCGTAGGCCCACAAGGCCGGCAGCTCGGTCAGCTTGTGCCGGTTGCACTTGAAGTGGCCGTGGTAGACGGCGTCGAACCGGACCAACGTCGGGAAGAGCCGAACGTCGGCCTCGGTGATGGTGTCGCCCACGAGGTAGCGCCGGCTCGCCAATCGCCGCTCCAGCCAGTCCAGCCGCCCCCACAGCTTCCGGTACGCCTCGCCGTACGCCTTCTGCGAGCTTGCGAAGCCGCATTGGTAGACACCGTCGTTCACGTCCTGGAAGACCTGTTCGGCCACGTCGTCGATCTCGTCGCGCCATTTCTCCGGGTAGAGGTCCGGCGCGCCCTCCCGCTGGTGGGGCGACCACTCGCTTCCCAGGTCGAGCGTCATCTGCGCGAAGTCGTTCGTCACCACCTGTCCTGTGGGAACGTCGACGATCGCGGGCACCGTGATGCCGCGCGGATAGCCGGGCTGTCGCGCGAAGAACGCCTCCTGCAGCCGCTCGATCCCCAGCACCGGGTCCCTGCCTCCCGGGTCCAGATGGAACGACCAGCTCCGCTCGTCGTGCAGCGGCCCGGCGACTCCCATCGACACCACGTCCTCGAGGCCCATGAGGCGCCGGACGATCGCCGCTCGATTCGCCCATGGGCAGGCCCGGGCGATGATCAGTCGATAGCGCCCGGGCTCGACGGGATAGCCGTCGCGGCCGTCGGCCGTGATCCGTGTCGTGATGTAGTTCCTGTCCCGCTTGAACTCACCGTCACCAGCCATGCTCCGAGCTTAGCCATCCTCGGCTCACGCGGTGATGATGCGGACGACCTCCCGCACTCGACGCGCCACGACTCAGACCTCGGGAAGCGAGGGGTCGGGCGTCCAGGGGGTCGGTGCGGTGATGGCCCAGCGTTCGTGGTCCCGCCAGTCCCCGTCGATGTAGAGGTAGGCGGGCGACATCCCTTCGTAGCGGAAGCCCAGCCGCTGGACCAGGGCCAGGGACGCCTTGTTCGCCGGCTGAATGTTGGCCTCCAGCCGGTGCAGCCGAAGGTCGGTGAAGGCGTACCGCAGCGTGGCGGTGAGCCCTTCGCTCATGTATCCGTGCCCTGCGGACGGCGCGAAGGCCGCATAGCCGAGCGACGCGCCCTGGTAGCGCCCCCGGATGATCGAGTTGATGTTGATCATGCCTGCGGCTGCGCCTGTCTCCCGGACACGGACCAGCAGGCCCTGGTTGGTGCCGTCGTCGAAGCGACGCATCCAGACCTGGAACTCCTCCGGGGTCGCGGGCAGCTGCATCCATGGCCGGTGCAGTTCGGAGCTGGCCTGCACGAGCGTGCAGAACTCGTCCTGGTCGGAGAGGGTGAGCGGGCACAGTTCCACCCGTGGCGGCATCGTGAGCATGGACCCACGTTAGGGCCTGTGCCTGGTGAGTCACCTGGTGATTCCGGCTGATCGCCCCAGGACCGTACGTACGGTGACGCACGAAGAGTCTTCGCTCGAATCGAATTTCCGCGGACGGGGATGTCGAGAACCCGCGTCGGGCTCCGTCCCCGAGGTGAACGTGACCAGAATGGTGGTCGCACCGCATCGAGGAGAGACACGATGGCCAAGTACTTGCTGCTCAAGCACTACCGAGGCGCTCCGGCAGCGGTCAACGACGTGCCCATGGACCAGTGGACGCCGGAGGAGATCTCGGCGCACGTGCAGTACATGCGGGACTTCGCGGCCCGGCTGGAAGGGACCGGCGAGTTCGTCGACGGTCAGGCGCTCTCCCCGGAGGGCACGTTCGTCCGGTACGACGGTGAGGGGCGCCCGCCCGTCACCGACGGCCCGTTCGCCGAGACCAAGGACCTCATCGCCGGTTGGATGGTGATCGACGTCGACAGCTACGATCGGGCGCTCGAGCTGGCCGGGGAGCTGTCCGCGGCTCCGGGTGCGGGCGGCAAGCCGATCCACGAGTGGCTCGAGGTGCGCCCGTTCCTGGCCTCGCCGCCCACCATCACGGAGTGACCTCTCCGATGAACGAGGCCCTGCTCCGGAGCCTCACCCCGAGCGTGCTCGGAATCCTCGTCCGCCGCGGAGCCGACTTCGCGGCGGCCGAGGACGCCGTACAGGACGCGCTGGTCGAGGCGGTCCGCGTCTGGCAAGCCGACCGTCCACGGGACCCGAAGGCCTGGCTGGTCACCGTGGCCTGGCGCAAGTTCCTCGACGCGACCCGGTCGGACGCCGCCCGCCGCCGGCGTGAGGACCTGGTCACCGAGGAGCCGGTACCCGGACCCACGGCCGGGGTGGACGACACGCTCCAGCTCTACTTCCTGTGCGCCCACCCTTCGCTGACCCCGTCGTCCGCGGTCGCGCTCACGCTGCGCGCCGTCGGTGGGCTCACCACGCGCCAGATCGCCCAGGCGTACCTGGTGCCCGAGGCGACCATGGCGCAGCGCATCAGCCGCGCCAAGCGGACCGTCTCCGGTGTGCGGTTCGATCAGCCCGGTGACGTCGCGACCGTGCTGCGCGTCCTCTACCTGGTCTTCAACGAGGGCTACTCGGGCGACGTCGACCTCGCGGCCGAGGCCATCCGGCTCACCCGGCAGCTCGCGGCAGTGATCGACCACCCCGAAGTGGCGGGACTGCTCGCCCTCATGCTGCTCCACCACGCCCGGCGCGCCACCCGGACCGCGCCTGACGGCAGCCTGGTGCCGCTTGCCGAACAGGACCGCGGTCGGTGGGACACCGCTTCGATCGCCGAAGGCGTCGGAATCCTGCAGGCGGCCCTCGCCCGCGACCGGCTCGGCGAGTTCCAGGCCCAGGCCGCCATCGCGGCGCTTCACGCCGACGCGCCGGCCGCCGAGGAGACCGACTGGGTTCAGATCGTGGAGTGGTACGACGAGCTCGCGCGCCTCACCGACAGCCCCGTCGTCCGGCTCAACCGCGCAGTGGCCGTCGGGGAGGCCGACGGGCCTCGCGCCGGGCTCGCCGCGCTCGAGGAGCTGAACGACTCGCTGCCTCGCTACGCCGCGGTGGCGGCGTACCTCCATGAGCGCGACGGCGACCTTGGGACGGCGGCACGGTTGTACGCCGAAGCGGCCCGAAAGGCACCCAACCTCGCCGAGCGGGACTATCTGACGCGCCAGGCGTCCCGGCTCAACACCGGGGGTCGTGGCTGACGCCGGTACGCGCGGGCCGGCTGTGCCCAGGTCTCAGAAGGTCACGAGTTCCACGGGTCGCCGCGCCCGAGCCGCTCGCACGGGCGGCAACGCGAAAAGCGCCCCTCGCCTGTCGGGAGGGGCGCTTCGTCGTTCTCGTCACCGTGCCGCATCGCCCGGTCTCGAGCGGCGGAGTGCGTGCGCCGAGCGGGACAAGGCGCCCGGCGCACGCCGTTCAGGGATTCGGACCGGTCCGTCCGTCGTCATCCGGCTGGGGGACAGCCACCTCAGCGGCGGTGGTGGTGGTTGCCCCAGGACTTGGTGTCGACGGTGCGACCGTGGTCGTCGCGGAGGGTGGCCTTGTCGCGGTGGTTGTCCCAGACGTAGTCGCGACGGTCCTGGTAGAGGTCGGTGCGGGTGTCGCGGCCCTCGCCGGTGTGGATGCGGATGGTGGCGCGGCCGCCGAGGCGGACGTCGCGGAAGCGGTAGCGGTTGCCGTCGTTGTCGCGCAGGGTCCAGCCGTCCAGGTTCACGGCGCGGCGGCTGTTGTTCGTGATCTCGACCCATTCGGCGTTCAGCGACCGGTTGGACCGGTTCTCGCGTCCGGGGCTGTCGGCCTGCACGCGGCTGATCTCGACCCGCGGCTGCTGCCGGTGGCGGTCGTCGTCGTGAGCGGCGACGGCCGGCAGAGCAGTGGCGGAGACGATGGCGCCGGCGGCCAGCGCGGTCGCCGCGATACGGCGGGCGGTCGAAGAAGCAGACATGGGTGATGTCCCCTCAAGAACAGTGCCCCATCAGCCATTCAAGCTGGTGGAACGGTTGCCTGGTCTCGGTCCGGTGTGGGCCGAGGACTCGAACTCTGCGGCCTCTTCCGGACGCGTCGACATGCCGACCGGACCCCGTTACCAGATACGGACATTTCCGTAACTATCCACTTCACCGAGGCGCGCTTGCCTCAGATGTGACCCTGACATTCGCTGCCCGCTGCACCCACCCGTCCGATGATCGGTGGCAAGCCCTTACCGGATCCGGAGCACGTGCCGCCGCACCGTCCGGAGCACTCCCCCAACCGGCGGACGGCCCTTCGTAACAGCCGTTCTGCACGTTTCTTCGCACAACCGCGACGGATCCGCACACGAAGACGAAGAAGTCGCGGAAGACCGGGCGATCACAGGCTCGCGAGGAGGTCGTCGAGCGGGGCGGGTACCCGACCCGGGTCGAGCGCCTCCACCAGGAGGCTGCCGTAGCGGATCTTGCGACCCTTCTTCGTGCCGAGAAAGCGCCGCAACTGCTGGTGACGGGGCCGACCGTGCTGCGCCGGCTGGTTCAGGAACGTCTGCCAGGGCCGCAGGTCGCCCTCGGTCCGGATGATCTCCTCGACCCTCTCCGTACCCAGCGCGCGGATGAGCTCGTCCTCCAGGTCCGCCGCACACACGAAGATGCCCGCGCGGGACGCCCCGGCCCGCTCCAGGCCGCGGTCGTAGTAGCGCTGCTCGCGCTCGTCGCACAGTCCTGTCAGGCGCAGGCCGAGGCCGGTCGGACCGAGAAGGCCGGCGTAGCGGCCCACGTTCATCGCCCCGCCCATCGACACGACGGACACGCCTTCGGCGGCGAGGTCCCGGCCACGCCGCGCGGCAAGCGCCTCGACGGCCGCGAGGTCGCTCAGCCCTTCCAGGAGCACGGCCGTCCTCAGCCCCAGTTGCCCTGCCAGATCACTCGCCGGTCCGCCGGGACCGCCCGCCGCCCATTGACCGACCGCGTCCCGGAACGCCCACATGTCCACCATGAAGCGAGTCTGCGCCCTGATCGACCAGCACCGCATCGAATATTCGGACGGTCGGCGATCTTGCGGGAGGGGAATGACCGGTCGGACCCGAGGGGTGGCCCGAACCCCGGCCCCGGAGTCTCCGCGCTGCTACTCGGCGATCTCCGTGCGCTCCCACCACTCGTAGACGGGGAGCTGTCCTTCCGGGCCGCTCTGCACCCGCGAGGTGGCTCTGAAGTGTTCGTATCCGCCACGGTGCGCGATCTTCAGATCCTCGCCCGGCTCGGTCACGGGCACGACCCGCTCTGTCAGGTCCTCCGGTCCGCCCACAAGTGCCGCCTTGATCGTCATGGGCCCAGTCTCGCCATCGACCGGACGCTGTGCACCCCGACGCGCCGCCGCCCGCTCGCCGGGACGTCCGCCTCCGCGGCGACGCTCGGCGCGGAGGCGACGCCAGGTGGGCGAGTATCCGGAGCCCTCAGGCTCGCAGCCCCGTGACCTCGCCCACGTGCCGCAGGCTCGGGGCGAGCAGGATTCCGTGCAGCTGCTGGAAGACTTGACGGGCTGCCACCGCGTTCCAGTCCGTGGGGAGCAGTTCGGTGGGCAGGCCCGGGTCCAGGTACGGGAGGCGACGCCACTGGGTGAGCAGGGGAACGTAGTGGCGGAAGGCTTCGGCGGGTTCGGGTTGCGTTCCGTTCGTCGCCAGGTGGGCGGCCACCGGTGCGTAGGTGTCGGTGAACTCCGCGTACTGCTTCTGGATCGCCGGGAAGTCCCACCACGAGCTCACCGTGCCCGGCAGGTCGCTGAAGGCCGCGTACTCGGCGGCGAACAGGTGGACGTAGTCGCTGAGGCCCAGGCGAACGAGCATGCTCCGGGCGTCCTCCAGCAGCCGGCCCGGCGCAAGCCACACGCCCGGGGCGATGTTGCCGAAGCCGAGCCAGGTCAGGCGGGTGCGTAGCTGGTAGCGGTGGGACCGTTCCGACTCGGGTACGGAGAACACGGCCATGGCCCAGCCGTCCGCCAGGTCGGCGGGTTCCAGGCTGGCGAAGATCCGGCGGTCGCCCTCGTCGAATACGGGCAGGACGGTCGGGCTGAGCCGGTAGCCGGTGGCGCCTCGGCGCTCCGGTTCGAGGACTCCCCGCTTCTTCAGCCGGGAGATCGCCGAGCGCACCGCCGGGCCGTCGACGTCCAGCTCCCCCATCAGCGTGATCAGGTCCGCGATGGAGATCCAGCCGCCGAGGCGGCGCAGGAACGCCCCGTAGACCGTGTTGATCAACGAGCTGGGCCTGAGGGGGCTGTCCGACATGATCGCCTTCCGTTGTACGCGGTCGCGATCATATCGGGGCCCCCTCCAGGCCCGGTCCGGTCAGGCGTACGCCCCCGACAACAGGTGCCCGGCCCCGGGAGCCACGGCCGGCAGGTCCAGGGCGCGCAGCATCTGGTGGGCGGTGCACACGGCCGCCGACACGACGGGCTTGCCCAGAAGCTGTTCGGCTTCCTCGATGACGCCGAGGGAGGGCATCTGGACACAGGCGGAGAGGACGACCGCGTCGGCCTCCGCGTAGTCCAGCGCGCGGGCGAGTCCGGGCAGCCTGGCCGGGTCGTGGGCGGCGACGTCCAGATTGTTCGGGATCTCCAGGGCCTGGTGGTCGAGGACTTCGACGCCCTCCCGGGTGAGGTAGTCCACGACGGTCCGCGTGAGGGGTCGCATGTACGGGGCGAGCAGCGCGATCTTCTTGGCGCCGATGGTGTTCAGCCCGTGGACGAGCGCGCCCGCGCTGGTGACGACGGGGGCGGGGGCGCCGTTCTCGACGGTGCGCAGGTGCAGCCGCTCCTCGGAGACCCGGTGGTAGCCCGGCCCCATGCTCATGATGGCGACGAGGCAGGCGTAACCGAGTACGTCGACGCGCGCGTCGGAGAGTTCCACGGCACAGCGGTCGGAGTCGGCGTCCATCGCCTTGAGCTGCTCGGGAGTCACGTGGGTCATGCGCATCCGGCTGGAGTGGAACGTGAACCGCTCGTGCGGCGCGACGGCCTCACGGGCGCGCAGGATCGCGGGGACCTCGGTTTCCATGGTGACGTTGGAGCTCGGCACGATCTGGCCGATGCGGTAGGTGCGGTGGTCGCGGGGTGGTGGCACTGGTGCTCCTCGGTTCTCGTACGGGGATGGGTACGGGGCAGCGGCGTGGGGCGGGCAGTGGATCGGGGGCGGGAGGGTCAGCGGGCGTCGACCACCGGGTTGGTCAGGGTTCCGATCCGCTCGACCGTCGCCTCCACCGTGTCACCGGGCGCGAGGAACTCGGGCGGGACCATGCCGGCCCCCACTCCGGACGGCGAACCCGTGGCGATGACGTCGCCCGGCTCCAGGGTCACTCCGGAGCTGATGTCGGCGATCAGGCGGGCGATGGGGAAGAGCATGTGCCGGGTGTTGGACTTCTGCTTGGTGACGCCGTTGACGCGCAGCGAGAGGTCCAGGTCCATGGGGTCCGGGATCTCGTCGGTGGTGACGACGACCGGGCCGAAGGGCGCGTAGGAGTCCTGCCCCTTGGAGAAGAACCACTGCCCGGAGCGGCGCTGGTCGCGGGCGCTGATGTCGTTGACGATGCTGAAGCCGAAGATGTGGTCGTACGCGTCCTCCTCGCTCACCCGGAAGGCGGTGCGGCCGATGACGACGGCGAGTTCGCACTCCCAGTCGAGCCGGGTCGTGAGGTCGGCGTTGTGCAGGATCGGCGCGCCAGGGCCGGTGACTGCGGTGGCGGGCTTGCTGAACAGGACTGGGCGGGGCGGGAGTTCCTTGTCGGTGTCGAGACTGCGGCTGGACTCCTCGACGTGCTCGACGTAGTTGAGCCCGACCCCGATGATCTTGCCGGGGCGGAAGGGGGCGCCGAGTCGGATCTCCCCTGTCGGGTGGACGGCGTGGGCCGGGCGGTCCCCTTCGAGCAGCCGGCGCACGGCGTCCAGGGCGGCCGGGCCGGCCTGGACCAGGCCCAGCAGGTCGTGCGGGAGCGCGGTGCCCGCGTGGTCGGCGAGGGCGGTGAGGTCGAGGACGGGGCCGTCGGTCTCGACGCCCGGCCGCGGTGTGCCACCGGTGGCAGGGGTGAAGGTCAGCAGACGCATGTGGGGCTCCTGGTGGGTCAGGCGGTGATGACGGGCTGGTGGCCGCCGTTGTCGGGGTACGCCTCTTCGCGGTGGAAGCCGAGCGAGCGCATGACGGGGAAGTCGTCGAAGGAGAAGAGGCAGGCGTCGTCGGACGCGTCGAGGTTGTGGTGCTCGTGCCAGGCCCAGGACGGGACGCAGAAGATGTCCCCTTCGGTCCACTCGAAGCGTCGTCCGGCGATGACCGAGGCGCCCCGGCCCTTGGCGACGGTGTAGATCACCGAGCCGGTGTGCCGGTGGGCCGCGGTGGCCTGTCCGGGGCGCAGCAGCTGCATGTGGGCGCCCATGGTCGGCATCACCGAGCCGCCGGTGACCGGGTTGGTGTACTCGGCGATGACCCCGTCGTACGGAGAGCCCTCGGTCGCCTCGGCGAGGCCGCGCAGGGCCTCGTAGGTCGGCTCCCACGGGTAGGCGAGCAGCGGCGAGTAGGGCCGGTTCCACTTCTCCGCCCCGTACGGCAGGAGGATGCCCGAGTAGGTGAGGACGGAGGAGTTCACGACCTTCCCCGGAGTCTGGTAGAGCTCGGGGTGCACCTCGTAGAACCCGGCGTCCAGGGCGTTCACCAGTGGGATGTCCAGGCCGTCCTGCCAGATCACCGGGGCGTCGGTCCCGTCGTTGCCGTGCTCGTGCCAGGTGCCGTTCGGGGTGATCGCGAAGTCGCGCGGGCCGACCTTGAGCTTCTGGCCGTCGACGATGGTCCAGGCGCCGGTGCCCTCGTGGACGAAGCGCAGGGCGGCGGCCTGGTGCCGGTGGGCGGTCATGGCCTCCCCCGGGCCCATGATCTGCAGGCCGGTGTAGAGGAGTCCGGCGGCGGCGCTGACGTCCTTGCGCCCGGGGTTGACCAGCATGACGACACGGCGGCCCGCGTCGTCGGCCTTGACGAGGCCGAGAGCCTTGTGGACGAGGGGGCGCAGTTCCTCGTAACGCCACAGCACGGGCACGGACTTGGGCTGCGGGTACCAGGGCTCGATGTCGTTGGCGACGGTCCACAGGGCGCCGGCGTCCAGGGCTTCGAGTTCGCCGTAGTACGCGGTGAGTTCGGGGGTGTCGGAGACCCGGGCGCGGCCGAGCATGGTGTCGTCCTGCTCGATGGTCATGCGTCCTCCTCAGGTGCGGTGGCGGTCAGGGGCCCGGCCGGCGGCGCGGTGAAGGTGACGGGCGGGCGCGGGGTGTTGTCGACTTCGAGGCGGAAGATGTCGAAGCGGTTGTAGTGGCCGGTGATGTCGTGCATCTGCTTGGGCTGGATGCAGCGGCCGAGGTCGATCTCGCCGTAGACGATGCCCTCGTCGTCGACGAGCGGTTCGGTGACGGGGCGGCCGTCGGGGCCGAAGATGCCGGAGAGGGCGCTGCGCGGCCGCTGGAAGAGGGCGCGGAGTTCGTCGTCGTCCCCGGCGAGGGTGTCGACGATCTCCGGGGAGACGGTGGAACAGGCGACGACGGAGAAGACCTTGCCCTCGAAGCTGTGGGCGGCGGTCCGAACGGCGATCGCGTCGGCCATGTCGTAGTCGGCCGGGGCGACGGGCAGCGCGATGTAGCAGGAGGCGTGGACGAGTTCGCCCTGTGCGAGGAGGGTGAACCGGGCCAGCGTGTTGGTGTTCTCGCCGCAGGCGAGTGCGCCGAGCGGGCCGACAGGGGTCCGGTGAACGCGCAACGAGCTGCCGTCGCCGCCGGTCCAGGTGAGCTTCTCCGCCCAGGTGGGCACCAACTTGCGGTGCACACCGAGAAGTTCACCGTCGGGTCCGATGGTGAGCAGGGTGTTGTAGAGGACCCCGAGGCTGTGGGCGGCGCGCTCGTTGACCCCGATGACGAGGACCACCCCGTACTGACGGGCCGCCGCGCGCAGGGCGTCGACGTGCGGGCCGGGAATGTCGACGGAGGCGCGCTGGAGTCGCTCGAACCAGGGTGATCCCTGGACCGGGTTCATCGTCCAGTTCCAGTACGGGTATCCGGGGACGAACACCTCGGGGAACACGACCAGTCGGGCGCCGTTCCCGGCCGCCTCGGCGATCAGGGCGACGGCCTTGTCGACGGTGGCGGCGGGGTCGAGGTAGACGGGCGCGGCCTGGACGGCTGCGGCCGTGAAACGAGGCAGGGTGTCCAGGGTCGGTGGCGGTTGTGGCATGGAGGCGTCCCCTTTCATCGGGCGTGGGAGGCGGCGGAGGCTTCGGCGGGCACGGCGGCATGGGCGGCTTCGGCGGGTGCCCCGGCCACGCAGGCCGCAGGCGCTTCGGCCCTGGCCGGACGCGGCAGCCAGCGCTGGTGCACAGGAACGGCCGGTCGCCGCAGGAGTTCGAGTCGCGGCGGTACGCGGTCCGTGCGGGCGGCGGGCGGGCGGGCGCTGCCGGCCCTCCAGGACGCCGCCCACGGCGCCGCCGGCCCCCGGTAGCCCTGGGCGGCGGCCGCATGCAGGGTCCACAGCGGGTCGTGGAGCTGGGCGCGACCCACGCCGCACAGGTCGGCGCGGCCGGCCAGGATGATCGAGTTCACGTCGTCGTACGTGGAGATGGCGCCGACGGCGATGGTCGGGACCCCGGTGGCGTTGCGGATCAGATCGGCGTACGGGGTCTGGTAGCTGCGTCCGAAGCGGGGCCGCTCGTGTGCGACGACCTCGCCGGTGGAGACGTCGATCGCGTCGGCGCCCCCCTCCGCGAGGGCGCGGGCGATGCCCACGGCGTCGGCCTCGCTCAAGCCCCCCTCCGCCCAGTCGGCTGCGGATATCCGGACCAGCAGCGCCTTGCCCGCGGGCCATGACTCCCTTACGGCACGCAGCACTTCAAGCGGGAAGCGCAACCGTCCGGCCAGGCTGCCGCCGTACTCGTCGGTGCGCCGGTTGGTCAGCGGCGAGAGGAACCCGGAGAGCAGATGCCCGTGTCCGTACTGGAGTTCCAGGGCGTCGAACCCCGCCCGGTCGGCGCGCTGGGCCGCACGTACGAAGTCCCGTACGACCAGGTCCATGTCGGCGCGGGTGGCCTCGCGCGGCACCGGGCCGCTCTCGTCCCACGGCAGTGGGGAGGCGGCGATCAGGGGTTCGGCGGCCGAGCGGCGGCCCGCGTGGGTGAGCTGGATGCCGAGGCAGGTGTCGCTCTGGCCGTGGACGAAGGCGGTGACGCGTCGCCAGGCGGCCTCCTGATCGTCGTTCCACAGGCCCGGGCAGCCGGGGTCCGGGCGGCCGTAGGCGGCCACGGCGGTCATGCCGGCGATGACGAGGCCGGCCCCGCCGAGGGCCTGGGTGCCGAGGTGGACGAGGTCGAAGTCGCCCGGGACGCCGTCGCGGGAGGTGGCGAGGGCGGTGGGCGGGACGACGACCCGGTTGCGCAGGCGCAGTCCGCCGATCCTGAACGGCCGGAACATCGGCGGTACGGGCTCGGTGGTGTTGACCGCGGTGGTGAACGCCTCGTCGCGGACGCGCAGGTTGTCGTAGGTGACGCGGCGGCTGCGCGTGAGCAGGTTGAAGGCGAACTGGTGCGGGTCCTGACCGGTGTAGCGGTCGATGTTCTCGAACCATTCCAGGCTGGCCTGGGCGGCCCGCTGGGTGGACTCCACGACCGGCCGGCGCTCGTCCTCGTACGCGGCGAGTGCGCCCGGAACGTCGTCCGGGTGCTCGTGCAGGCAGGCCGCCAGGGCGAGGGCGTCCTCCATCGCGAGTTTGGTGCCGGAGCCGATGGAGAAGTGGGCGGTGTGCGCGGCGTCGCCGAGCAGGACCACGTTCTCGTGCACCCAGGTGCGGTTGCGCACCGTCGTGAAGCGGAGCCACTTGGAGTTGTTGGGCAGGAGGCGGTGGCCGTCCAGGTGCCCGGCGAGGATCTCCTCGCAGCGCCGGATGCCGTCCTCGTCGCTGGCGCCGGGCGGATACTCCCGGTCGGCGGAGTCCGCGAAACCGGCGCGTCGCCAGGTGTCCTCGTCCAGCTCCACGATGAAGGTGGAGCGGGTGTCGTCGTACGGATAGGCATGCACCTGGAGCGTGCCGAAGTCGCGCTCCTCGACGATGAAGGTGAAGGCCTCGAAGACCTTGTCGGTGCCCAGCCACATATAACGGCCGGCGCGTTCGTCGAGGTCGGGGCCGAAGGTGTCGGCGTAGGCGGAGCGGGTGGCCGACCGGACGCCGTCGCAGGCGACCACCAGGTCGTACTCGGTGGCGAGTCGGTCCGCGGCCGGGGCCTGGGTGCGGTAGCGGACGTCCACGGCGAGGGCCGCGCAGCGGTCCTGGAGGATCCGCAGCAGGCTCCGTCGGCCGAGTGCGGCGAAGCCGTGTCCGCCGGAGGTGAGGGTCTGCCCCCGGTAGCGGACGTCGATGTCGCTCCAGCGGGCGAACTCCGCCGACATCTCGGCGTGGACGACCGGGTCGGCGGTCGCGATGCCGTCGAGGGTCTCGTCGGAGAAGACGACTCCGAAGCCGAACGTGTCGTCGGGGGCGTTGCGCTCCCAGACGGTGATCTCCCAGTCCGGGGAGAGCTGCTTGGCCAGGGCCGCGAAGTACAGGCCGCCGGGCCCTCCTCCGATGACTGCTACGCGCACGGGGTACCTCCTGTGGTTCTGTGGATCAGCTCGGGGGCCTGCGGGCCCGCCTTCGTGAGGACCTCGCGGACATCGGCGGGCCAGGGGGTGGTCCCCGTGGCGCGGGCCGCCGAGTGGGCGATGACCATGCGGCCGGTGGCGGCCTCCGCACCCTCCTCGCCGAGGACGGTGAAGGCGTAGTGCAGGGAGCTCGTGCCGACCTTGGTGACGCGCAGCTCGGTGCGGACGGCCTCGCCGAACCAGAGCCGGGCGCGGTAGTCGGCCTCGAAGTGGACGCGGGGTGTGCTGCCGAAGAGATGGGACAGGCCGAGGCGCCGCAGCAGCACGGCCTCGGCCGCTTCGACCCAGCGGACGACGGTGGAGTGGTGGTAATGGCCGGCGGCGTCGGTGTCGGGCCATTCGACGCGGCGCTCGACGGTGACGCTGGGCAGGTTCGGGACCAGCCCCTCGGGGGCGCCGGCGGCGCAGCCGCCTTCGACCACGCCGGCTGCCGGAACGGCGTCGTCGGCTCCGGCGGCCTCGACGCGGACGCCGTCCGTACCGGTGCCGCCGCCCTCCTGACGGGGGCTCCCGACTCCCCCGCCGTCCGCGCGTGTGTCCTCGGCGCGGGCCTCGGCCCGGGCGAGTCGGCGCAGTTCGCCGCGCTGGAGCTTGCCGTTGGCCGTCTTCGGGAGAGCCGCGACGAACTCGACGGCCCGCGGGTACTTGTACGGCGCGATGGCCTGCTTGACGTGGGCCTGGAGCTCCCGCACGGTCGCCTCGGCCGACGGGGTGCCGTCGCGCAGGACGACGTACGCCTTGACGACCGTGCCGCGCCGCTCGTCGGGGGCACCGACGACTCCGCAGTCCTCGACGTACGGGTGGGCGGCGAGGGCCTTCTCGACCTCCGGGCCGGCGATGTTGTAGCCGGAGGAGACGATCATGTCGTCGCTGCGGGCCACGTACCAGAAGTAGCCGTCGGCATCCCGTATGTAGGTGTCGCCGGTGATGTTCCAGCCGTTCCTGACGTATGTCGTCTGGCGCTGGTCGGAGAGGTAGCGGCAGCCGGTGGGGCCGGTGACGGCCAGCAGTCCGGGCTGTCCGTCGGGTACCGGATCGCCCTGGTCGTCGACCACGGCGGCGTGGTAGCCGGGGACGGGGCGGCCGGTGGAGCCGGGTCTGATGTCCTCGTCGGCGGCGGAGATGAAGACGTGCAGCATCTCGGTGGCGCCGATGCCGTCGATGATGCGCAGGCCCGTGGCGGCGTGGAACCCCTCCCAGACGGAGGCGGGCAGGGGTTCTCCGGCGGAGACGCAGCGGCGGAGTCCGGAGAGCCGCCCGGTCGCCCCGGCGGCCATGATCGCCCGGTAGGCGGTGGGCGCGGTGAACAGGACCGTCACACCGTGTGCGGCGACCAGTTCGGCCAGCTGCTCGGGGGTGGCCTGCTCGATGAGCAGGGTTGCGGCGCCCACGTGCAGGGGGAAGACCACGAGCCCGCCGAGGCCGAAGGTGAAGGCGAGCGGCGGAGTGCCGGTGAAGACGTCGTCGGGCCGGGGTTTGAGGATGTGCCGGGAGAACGTGTCCGCGTTGGCGAGGACGTCCCGGTGGAAGTGCAGGGTCGCCTTGGGGCGCCCCGTCGTACCCGAGGTGAAGGCGATCAGCGCCACGTCGTCGGCGGCGGTCTCGACAGCGATGAACCGGCCGCCCTTGGTGGCGCAGCGGGCGGTCAAGTCGGCTTCGCCGGGGCCGCCGTACGGGATGACCGGCAGGCCGGGTGGGCCGGGGCTTCCCGGCGGGCCCGGCGGGTCGGCCGCCTCGAGTTCGGCGACGTATCTGTGGTCGCACACGGCGACCGTCGGGCGGCTGATCTCGCACAGTTCGGCGAGTTCGGTGGAGCGCAGCAGCGGCATCGTGGTGACGGCCACACCGCCGGCCTTGAGGACGCCGAACCACGCGGCGACGAGCCAGGGGTTGTTGGGGCCTCGCAGCAGAACGCGGTTTCCGGGCCGGAGCCCGTGGTCCTCGGTGAGCACCTGGGCGACCTGGTCGGCGCGCTGCTGGAGCTCGCCGTAGGTCCAGCGCTCGGTCGGGGTCAGCAGACAGGGACGGTCGGGGCCCCAGCGCTCGACGGCTTCGTCGAGCAGGCTGCGGGCGCAGTTGAGCCGGTCCGGGTAATCCAACTCCGGTAGTTCGAAGTGGAGTTGGGGCCAGAGGGAGAAGTCGGGCAGCCGGTCGCGGCAGAAGGAATCGGCATGTGCCGAAGGGGAGAGCTCCATGGGGCGGCACCTCGATCAGGGAGCAGCGGGGAGATGGGGCAAGTATCTCGATAATTTTGCGTCCGTCAACTTTCCGCAATATCTGGAACCTCGCAGCGACACCCGAGCCACCCAGACAAGGGGGACCCGCACCGCTCAGGCGAGGGGGATCCGCACCCGCACGGACTTGCCCAACTCGTGCACCAGAACGGCGAGTTCACCGCCCGCCTCGGCGACCAACAGCTGGACCAGAAGAAGACCTCGCCCACCCTCGGCATCCTGATCGACCTCGACATCGGGGTCGGGCAGCCGGGGCGGGGCGACCGCTCCGTCCGCGACCTCCAGACGCAGCCAGCCCGCGCCACAGGAGACGCCGACGCGCATCCGTCCGGTCTCGGCGGCGTGCTGGACGACATTGCCGACGAGTTCACTGACGGCCAGCAGCAAGGCGTCCGCGATATCGGCGGCGACCCGCCACCCCTGAAGCAGCGCGCGGACACGAGCACGGACCAGTGGAACGGTCGCGGCGGTGGGCTCGGGGACCCAGCGGACGAAGGCCCGCGTGGAAACGGAGGCCGGAGTGGGGCCAGGCGCGCCACCCGGGGCCAGGGCCGGAGCACGAGCAGGGGCCGGAACGCCGGCTGCGAGATGAGCGATGGCGGTGAGCATGACGTGCTCCGAGAGGGGGACACGCGACGCAACCGCGAGGTCACTCGTGTAACTAACTCGAGAATCAGACAGCCACTGGGCTTGTCGTCAGCGGAAACGCGTCGCTAGAGTTTTGATAACACGTGTAACACGTTACGTCTCCCCGGGCGCCACGCGCAAGCATTTCGGACAAAACGCTACGAACCCCGGGCCGGCAGAAGGGCCGCAATGACGCAATCCCACCCGGCCGAGCTCGACCTGGCCGACATGACCTGGCCGCCCCCGCCCTACCACCCCCCGGTACCTCCGGTGACGGACGAGCACGGGGTACGCCGCTTCGACGGGGTCACCTACGCCTCCACTCCCGGCTACCGCCCCCGGCTCCTCGACGTCCAAGTCCCGCCCGGAGAAGGGCCGTTCCCCGCAGTCGTGTGGATCCACGGCGGCGGCTGGCTCGACGGCGACCGGCGCTACCCGCCGCCGACCGTGCCGGCCGCCCTGCTGCACGGTTCGGTCCTGGCCGCCGGGCTCGCGCTCGTCACCATCGACTACCGGCACAGCCTCGAAGCCCCGTTCCCTGCCCAGCTGCACGACGTGAAGGCCGCGATCCGGTACGTCCGCCGGTTCGCGGGCGATCTCGGCATCGACCCGGACCGGATAGCCGTCTGGGGCGAGTCGGCGGGCGGCCACCTGGCGGCACTGGCCGGCCTCGTCGGCCCGGACAGCGCCGAGGCCGTGGCGCTGGAGGGCGCTCACGGAGTGGGCACCGGGGACACCGGTGTGCGAGCCGTCGTCGACTGGTACGGGGTCTCCGACCTCCCCGCCCTGGCCGGCCGGCCCGTGCCGGGAATGCCCCCGGGCGGCGAGTTCCCCGACCCGTACGACGCCCTGCTCGGCGGCACCGAGGCGGAGCGCCCGGCGCTGGCCCGCGCCGCGAGCCCGGTGACATACGCGCAGGACTCGACCCCGCCGCCGTTCCTGCTGATCCACGGCACCACGGACGGCCTGGTCCCGTTCAGCCAGAGCGAGGCACTCGCCGAGGCCCTGGCGGGGGCGGGTGGCGACGTGACCCTGCGTCCCGTCGAGGGCGCCGACCACATCTTCCTGGGCTCCCCGGACATCGCGGAGATCGTCGCGGAGAGCGTCGCGTTCCTGGCCAAGCACCTGGCAGCGGGGGCCTGAGGCTCCCCAGAGCCCTGTCCCCGCTTTCCCCGGCCACTCCCCGTTGCCGGCTCTTCCCCCTGACGAACCGCCCCCGTTCCGTCGCAGTCCTGTTCCGCCGAGGGGCCCGGTCCGACCGGGCCCCTCCGGCACGTCGAGCACCCCAGGGCCGCGGATCCCACCCCGCGCCACCGAGAGGCAGCCATGTCCAGCAATCCGGTCACCCCCTCCCCCGTCACCGAGAGACCGCCCGCCGACGCGGCGCCCCAGCACCGGCGCCCGGGGGTCCTGATGGCGGGACTCCTCCTGCTCGGCGTCGCCACGCTGCCGGCCTTCGTCATCCGGCCGGACCCGACCAACCCGCCGTTCCAGGGGCTGGACGACCGATGGCTGGCCTGGATGGGCGGCCCGCACGACGGGCCGTACGCCGTCCTGGCGGCGGCCCTGAACTGGTTCGGCGGCCCGCTCGGCATCGTCGTACCGCTCGCCCTGCTCTTCTTCCTGCTCCTGCGCAGACGCTGGGTCTCGGTCGGCTTCCTGCTCGCCGTCTACTTCGCCGGCAATCTGCTCGTCGTCCAGGGCCTCAAGCACCTCGTGGACCGGCCACGGCCGGCGAACCCGCTGGTCCGGGTCGACCACGGCTCGTTCCCGTCGGGTCACGCGGCCGGGGCGGCGCTGCTCGTCGTACTCGTCGGCGTACTGCTGGTCCCGGCCGCACGGCGACGGGCCTGGTGGCTCGGCGGCACCGTGTTCACGCTGGCCATGATGTGGAGCCGGACGTGGCTGCACGCGCACTGGCTCACCGACACGGCGGCCGGCGCGGCCGCCGGCGCGGGCGCGGGCCTGCTGGCGTGGTGGCTCTGCGCCCCCGCGCTCGCCCGGGAATCCGTACGCGACCGCCGGGGGGCGGCCGCGACCACCCCGGACGCCGCACCCGCGATGCCGTAGCCGACGGCCGTGGCTCCCGGCCCGTGGAACCCCACGGACCGGGAGCCACCGCATTGTCGATGGATGAAGCAGCTCGCCGCCGCGGCGGCGGGCGCACCGGCCACCGCTGGTCCGGTGGGAGGCGGTTCCGCGGAGCGGGCTGGGCCCCAGCCCCTGGCGGGACGGACGCTCAGGAGGTCTGACGATGGACGAGTACGGCCTCTATGGCGGGGATCGGCGCGGTCGAACCGGTCTCGATCAGCTCGTGCAGGGCGTCCGCGATCCGAGCCGGTGAAGCCAGGTCCAGGCGGATCGTGCTGAGCGCGGGCTGCTGGAACGCCGAAAGCACGAGGTCGTCGGAGCCGACGATCGCGACCTCCTCCGGCACGGCGATGCCTTCGGCCTTGAGCGCGTGCAGCAGCAGTGCGGCGTACTCGTCGTTGTAGGCGAAGACGGAGTCGAGGTCCAGGCTCGTCCAGCGGCCGGCGAGCGCGGCCGCGGACTCCCGGGTGTAGGCGAGTTCCACCGGAGTGACGGTGGCCATGTGCCGTGCGGCGACCGATTCGGCGCCCGCGAGGCGCGGTCGGGCGAAGGCGTCGAGGCCACGCTCCTGGGGCATGACGACGCCGATACGGTTCCGGCCGCGGGCGATCAGGTGCTCGGCGGCCGTGGCGCCGATGCGGGAGTGATCGAAGCCGATCGTGTGCACACCGGGCAGCGGACGGGACGCGAAGGCGAGCAGTCCGCGCACTCCGGCGCGGCGCAGCAACTCGGCGGCCTGCGCGGTGAGGCGGTCCCCGTCGAGGGCGACGACCGCCGCCGGACGCAGTTCCGCCCAGGCCCGGGCGGCGTCGACGGGGTCGGCGAAGCGGCCCGCGTGGAGGACGGCGGTGTAGCCGCGGCGGTCGAGTTCGCTGTGCAGGTCGTCGACCCAGTCGCTGACGAGCCGGCCGATCGCGGAGATCGAGGCGGGCATCAGGACGAGATTGCTGCGACCGGCGCGCAGGGACCGGGCGGCGGCATGCGGGACGTATCCGAGCCGGTCGGCAGCGTCGAGGACGCGGGCACGGGTGCTTTCGCTGACCCGATGGCCCGGGGTGTCGTTGAGCACGAAGGAGACGGTGGCGCGGGACACCCCGGCGAGGCGTGCCACATCGGCGCTCGTGATCGAGGCGGGGACGGGGGTTTCTTCTGCCATGACGTCCCTTGACGCTCCTTGCGGTGGGTTCGGGCCTGCGGTCGCACCTTCCACCGTCGAGGTTACACGAGTTAGATCAAGAGAGCGGTGGGGGCGGGG
>NZ_JBHTTQ010000087.1:24930-30605 GCF_042794475.1 Streptomyces sp. NPDC056527 | reverse complement strand
AAACGCCCGGTTACATTCCGAACCCGGAAGCTAAGCCTTTCAGCGCCGATGGTACTGCAGGGGGGACCCTGTGGGAGAGTAGGACGCCGCCGAACTCCCGCCCTTTTAGCTCAGTCGGTAGAGCGTCTCCATGGTAAGGAGAAGGTCAACGGTTCGATTCCGTTAAAGGGCTCCACTTAAAGAAGGCCCCCGCCTCATGGCGGGGGCCTTCTTTGTTTTCGGGTCTTACAACGACTAACACAATGAGCCAGTGGGAGTACCTGCCGCAGGAGCTGGGCTTCGGCTCGGGCATGACCTGCTGGCGCAGACTGCGGGACTGGAACGAGGCCGGCGTGTGGCGGCAACGTAATGACGTCACCCAGCTGCTGCCCCTGCTCGACGCCATCCCGCCGGTCCGCGGCCGTGTCGGCCGTCCGCGCCGCAAGCCCGACGCGGCCGTGTCGGCCGTCCGCGCCGCAAGCCCGACTCTGTGTTTGCCGACCGTGGCTATGACCACGACGTCTACCGTGACCAGGTCCGCGATCGCGGCATCGCGCCGGCGATTGCACGCCGTGGAACGCGGCATGGCACCGGGCTGGGCACCTACCGATGGGTGGTCGAGCGGAGTTTCGCGTGGTTGCACGGCTTCCGACGCCTGAGGGTCCGCTGGGAACGTTGGGCCGACATTCATGAGGCCTTCCTCAGACTGGCCTGCTGCCTCATCACCTACCGGCGAGTGAAATCCTTGTGTTAGCCGTGTGCGCTGCCGCACCGAGCTCAACACTTCGGACCGCAGTCGCACCGGCGCCCATGGTTGACCTCTCTTGGTAGCCGCCGAGAGCGGCGCGCCACGGGGACAAGGAAGGAACTCCGATATGTCTCAGCCTGCTGTCACCCGCCTGCGTCAGCTACTCCCGCCACCTGTCTCCGGAGGCGACGTGGTGGACTGGGAACGGCTCGCGGACGCGGTGCAGCTGGAACTCCCTGAGGATTACCGCGAGTTCGTTGACTCGTACGGCGGGGGAGAGATCGACGAGTACCTGTCCATCAGTACGCCCCCCGTCCCGGGATCGCCGTACGGGAATCTCCTCGACAGAGTCAATCCCGCACTCTCGGACCGGGACTGCCAGGAGCTGGGCGCTCTCCTTGGAGGGCAAACTTTGCCGCTCCTGTTGCCCTTCGCGAACTCGGCGAACAGCGATGTCGCCTTCTGGCTGCGAAAGGGCGCAGCCGACAGCTGGAGGGTGGCCATTTTTCGGAGGCAGGCGCCGTGGGGGGCGAACCCCTGGACGGTCTTCGACGGTGGCATGGCGGAGTTCTGCCTGGCCGTCCTAACCGGCGGGGTGGATCCGTTCAGCGAGCGGATCGCGGGATCAGGGCCGCACGTGTTCGTGAGCTGGCGCGACTTGTAACCACCGGGTCGACTCGCGCGATCACCCGACCGCACTGCTGTCCTGAGGTGCCGGTAGGCGCCTCACCTCATTGTGTTAGTCGTTGTTAGTCGACATGCATGGGACCGTGGGCCCGCCCCCTTCGAGGCAGGCCCACGGTCTACGGTCAGTCGCCGTCGAAGGGCTCCGGGAGGCGCATCGCCAGGATGGCCATGTCATCGGAGGCGGGCTCCTGGGCGAAGCGCTCGACCGCTCGCAGAATGCGGGCGGCGACGGCGCCGGCCGTGAGGCCCGTACACGTCTTGAGGACCTCGATCAGGCCGTCGTCGCCGAGCATCCGTGTGCCCTCGCGGCGCTCCGTGACGCCGTCGGTGACGCAGAGCAGCACATCGCCCGGGTCGAGCGTGATGGTCTGCTCGTACAGCTCCAGGTCGTCCAGGACGCCCAGGAGCGGCTGCGGATCCGCCGCGGGGACGACCGTGCCGTCCTGGCGCAGTCGGAGCGGCAACGGGTGCCCGGCGCAGACGACCTTGAGGATGGCCGAGCCGTCCTCCTGCGGCCACATCTCGCCGTACAGCAGGGTCAGGAAGCGGCTGCGGGCTCCCTCGTCGAGGATCGCGGCGTTGAGGCGCTCCAGGACCGCCGGGCCGCCGAAGCCCTCGCGGGCCAGCAGGCGCAGGGCGTGCCGGGCCAGGCCCGTGACGGCCGCGGCCTCCGGGCCCGTACCGCAGACGTCGCCGATCGCGAAGCCGTAGGCGTTGTCGCGGATCGGGAAGAGGTCGTAGAAGTCTCCGCCGACCTCGTTGCCCTCGCCGGCCGCCCGGTAGATGACCTCGACCTCGACGCCGGGGATCTGGGGGAGGCCGGGGGGCAGCAGGCTGCGCTGGAGGGACTGACTGATCGCCATGCGCTCCGAGTAGAGGCGGGCGTTGTCGAGGGCCAGGGCCGCTCGGCGCGAGAGGTCCTCGGCCAGTTCCAGGATCTCCTGGCGGAAGTGGTCGTCGGAGGGCTTGCCGAGGGTGAGCATTCCGATGACGCGGTTCCGGGCGACGAGGGGAAGGACCACCGTCTCGCCGCCGACCGCGGCCGCCGTGGCCAGTGTGGTGTCGATGCCTGACGACAAGGGGACGCTGCTCTGGCCCAGTTCGCGGAGCGAAGTGGAGAGTGCGGACCGGTGGGCGGCCTCGGCGGGTGCGGCCCAGACGCGGGCGCCCGGGGTGGGCACCGGGTCGGGCGGGGCGATGGACGACAGCAGGGCCTTCAGCCCGTCGATGCGGTCCTCGTCCTCGTGCAGGACGTACGAGAGGTACGGCTCCGACACCTGGTCGGCGATCGTGTACACGGCGCACCAGGTGGCAAGGGTGGGGACCGTCATCTGGGCCATCAGGGCCAGGGTCTGGTCGCGGTCGAGGGTGCCGGCCAGGAGGTCGGAGGCCTCGACGAGGAAGCTGAGGGAACCGCGGCGGAGCCGTTCGAGTTCGCCGAGGCGGGCCGATTCGACGGCCAGGGCGATGCGGTCCGCGGCGAACTGGAGGCGCAGGGCCTCCTCGTTGGAGTAGCGGTTCGAGCCTTCGGCGGCGACGCCGAGCGAACCGGTCAGGCGCCCTTCGACCTTGAGCGGGACCGTGACGACCGAGCGCATCCCGGTGCCTTCGAGGAGCGGGACCGCTCCGGGGACGGCGGCCAGGTCCTCGTGGACGGCCGGCATCCGGGCGGAGCCGTAACGGCTGGCGCCGGTCTCGACGGGGACGCGGGCGAACCGCTGTCGGGCGGACGGGAGTCCGGTGGTCGCCCGTACCTCCAGCTCGGTCTCGTCGTCGGTGGCGAGCAGCAGGAACGCGGAGTCGCCGTCGAGCATGTCGCGGGCGCGCTCCACCGTGCGCTGGAGGAGGCCGTCGAGGTCGTCCGGGGCGGGGGAGCCGATGAAGACCTCGAAGGGGTCCGTGGTGCGGCTCTCGGCGCCCGGGTCGGAGACCGCGGGGCGCTGCGGGGTCTGGAGGACCGCGCGCTCGTACTCGCGTACGAGGAGGCAGACCGTGGACGGCTCGCCTTCGGCGTCGCGGACGCGGAGGTGGGAGGCGTACACGGGGATGACGCGGCCGTCGGCGCAGCGGATGCCGTAACTGCCTTCCCAGCGGGAGAGCCGGAGGGCCTCGACGAGGCCGGTGCCGATGCCGGGGGTGTGCGGCCAGGCGGCGAGGTCGCCGAGCGGTTTGCCGGTGACCTGCTCGGAGCTGTAGCCGAAGAGTTCCTCGGCGTCCTCGTTCCACGAGGTGATGGCGCCGCCGCGGTCGATCTGGGCGACGGCGACGCGGACACGGGTGTCCGCGACCGGGAGGAGGGCGTCCGGGAGGACCGGGCCGGCGGAGCGGGTGCCGATCGCGCGTTCGGGCAGGTCGAGTTGGAACCAGACATGTTTGTGCGTGGGGGTGTACTCGACGCCCCAGCGGGTGGCGAGGGCGGCGCACAGGAGCAGGCCCCGGCCGTTCTCCCGGTCGGGGTGGGCGACCGTGCGGCCGCCCTGGAGCGGGATCTCGCGCTCGGGGTAGTGGTCGGCGACCTCGACGCGGACGCCGTCGTCGCTGCGCAGGCACAGGACGTCGGCGGCGGTGCCGGCGTGGATGACGGCGTTGGTGACGAGTTCGCTGGTGAGGACGACGGCGTCGTCGACGACCTCGGCGTACCCCCAGCCCTGGAGGGTGTCCCGTACGAAGGCGCGGGCGGTCGCGACGGACCGCCCGACGGGGTCGAAGGTGGCAGCCGCCCGCGCGGTGATCACAGAACTCCTCGTACGCCTCTGGACGCCCGGCTCCGCCATGGTCGGTCTGCCCCTCCCGCTGCCCGGTGGTCGTCTTCGCGCCACCCCACCCCCGCCGGGCGGACCGGGGCGGTTGGACAGCCGGATGCCAGGTTACTTACCTTCGCTGTCCGACCGGATGCCGGTCACCACTGTTTCCGTCCCCCGAGGGCGGGGACGCTATGCGAAGTCGCCGAACTGTTATCGCCTGGTTCGGCTGCGGTGAAACACTGGGCAGGCTTGTGGTGACGGCCCGGGCAGAACGGTCAACCCCTTCGGGAGGGACACGGTGGAGTCTGGCACGGCGGCGCGGCGCGGCAGCAGCAGCGGCAGCGGCACGCGGGCGAAGGGCGGACGGTCCCGGAGTGGTGGGACGGTGCAGGTGGACGCGGCGGCCATGGATCGGCTGCTGGCCGCCCTGGTCTCGATGCGGGACGGGAACCTGCGCAAACGGTTGACCGTGTCCGGCGACGGGGTCATGGCGGAGATCTCCGCCGTGTTCAACGAGGTCGCCGACCGGCAGATGCATCTGACCGGCGAGTTGTCGCGGGTGCGGCGCATGGTCGGGCGCGAGGGCAAGCTGTCGGAGCGGCTGGACGCGGGGGCCAGCGAGGGCGCGTGGGCGGCGGCGATCGAGGCCGCGAACGCGCTGGTCGACGACATGACGCGGCCGGTCTCCGAGGTGGGGCGGGTGCTTTCGGCGGTGGCCGAGGGTGACCTGGACCAGCGGATGGACCTGCGTTCGGACGGGCCCGACGGGGCCGCGCGGCCGCTGCGCGGGGAGTTCCTGAAGGTCGCTCGGACCGTGAACAACCTGGTCGACCAGCTGTCGGCGTTCACGGACGAAGTGACGCGGGTCGCACTCGAGGTGGGTACCGAGGGCAAGCTGGGCGGTCAGGCTCAAGTGCGCGGTATGTCCGGTTCGTGGAAGGATCTCACGGATTCGGTCAACACCATGGCGTACCGGTTGACGGCGCAGGTGCGTGATATCGCTCTCGTGACGACGGCGGTCGCCAAGGGCGATCTGTCCCGGAAGGTCACGGCGCACGTGGCCGGCGAGATGCTGGAGCTGAAGAACACCGTCAACACGATGGTGGATCAGCTGTCGTCGTTCTCCTCCGAGGTGACCCGTGTCGCGCGTGAGGTGGGTACCGAGGGCGAGCTGGGCGGTCAGGCGGAGGTGGCGGGTGTCGCCGGCGTCTGGAAGGACCTGACCGATTCCGTCAACACGATGGCGGGAAATCTCACCAATCAGGTGAGGGGTATCGCCGAGGTGACCACCGCGGTCGCCAACGGCGACCTGTCGCAGAAGGTCACGGTGAGCGCGCGCGGCGAGGTTGCGCAACTCGCGGACACGATCAACCAGATGACCGAGACGCTGCGGACGTTCGCCGACGAGGTGACCCGTGTGTCGGGTGAGGTCGGTGCGCAGGGTCTGCTCGGCGGGCAGGCGCAGGTGCCGGGTGCGGCGGGTACGTGGAAGGACCTGACCGACTCGGTCAACACGG
>NZ_JBHTTQ010000087.1:0-24831 GCF_042794475.1 Streptomyces sp. NPDC056527 | reverse complement strand
CAGGGTCTGCTCGGCGGGCAGGCGCAGGTGCCGGGTGCGGCGGGTACGTGGAAGGACCTGACCGACTCGGTCAACACGGCCTTCCGCAACCTGACGGGTCAGGTGCGGGACATCGCGCAGGTGACGACGGCGGTCGCCAACGGTGATCTGTCGCAGAAGGTCACCGTCGACGTCGCGGGCGAGATGCTGGAGCTGAAGAACACCGTCAACACGATGGTGTCGCAGCTGTCCTCCTTCGCCGACCAGGTGACGCGGATGGCGAGGGACGTGGGCACGGAGGGCCGCCTCGGCGGTCAGGCCCGCGTCGACGGTGTCTCCGGTACGTGGAAGGAGCTCACCGACTCCGTCAACTTCATGGCCGGCAATCTGACGTCCCAGGTGCGGCAGATCGCCCAGGTGACGACGGCGGTGGCGCGTGGTGACCTGTCGCAGAAGATCGACGTGGACGCGCGCGGCGAGATCCTGGAGCTGAAGAACACCATCAACACGATGGTCGACCAGCTGTCCGCCTTCGCGGAGCAGGTGACCCGGGTGGCCCGTGAGGTGGGTACGGACGGCCGGCTCGGGGGTCAGGCACAGGTGCCGGGCGTCGCCGGCGTGTGGCGCGATCTGACCGACTCGGTGAACGGCATGGCCGGGAACCTCACGGCTCAGGTCCGCAACATCGCGGGGGTCGCCACGGCGGTGGCGCGCGGTGATCTGTCGCAGAAGATCGACGTGGACGCGCGCGGCGAGATCCTGGAGCTGAAGAACACCCTCAACACGATGGTCGACCAGCTCTCCAGCTTCGCGGAGCAGGTGACGCGGGTGGCCCGTGAGGTGGGTACGGAGGGCATCCTGGGCGGTCAGGCCGAGGTGCAGGGAGTCTCCGGCACCTGGAAGGACCTCACCCAGTCCGTGAACTTCATGGCGAACAACCTGACTTCGCAGGTGCGCAACATCGCCGAGGTCACGACGGCGGTCGCCAAGGGCGATCTGTCCAAGAAGATCACCGTCGACGCCAAGGGCGAGATCCTTGAGCTGGTGACGACCGTCAACACGATGGTCGACCAGCTGTCGAACTTCGCGGACGAGGTGACGCGAGTCGCCCGTGAGGTGGGCACGGAAGGAATCCTGGGCGGTCAGGCGCGGGTGCGCGGGGTCACCGGCACCTGGAAGGACCTGAGCGACAACGTCAACCTGATGGCCAACAACCTGACCAGCCAGGTGCGGAACATCTCCCGCGTCTCCGCGGCGGTCGCCAACGGTGATCTGACGAAGAAGGTGACGGTCGAGGCGCGCGGCGAGGTCGCGGAGCTCGCCGACACCGTCAACACGATGGTGACGACGCTGTCGTCGTTCGCGGACGAGGTGACGCGAGTCGCCCGCGAGGTGGGTACGGAAGGCGAGCTGGGCGGTCAGGCGAGGGTTCCGGGCGTCTCGGGCACCTGGAAGGACCTGACCGAGTCGGTGAACTCGATGGCGTCGAACCTGACCGGTCAGGTGCGGCAGATCGCGACGGTCACCACCGCCATCGCCAAGGGCGATCTCACCAAGAAGATCGACATCGATGCGCGCGGTGAGATCCAGGAGTTGAAGAACACCATCAACACGATGGTCGACCAGCTGTCCAACTTCGCCGAGGAGGTCACGCGTGTGGCCCGTGAGGTGGGTACGGACGGGCAGCTGGGCGGTCAGGCCCGGGTCCGGGACGTCGACGGCACCTGGCGGGACCTGACCGAGTCCGTGAACGAGATGGCCGGGAACCTGACCCGGCAGGTGCGCGCCATCGCGGCCGTCGCCACCGCGGTGACCCGCGGCGACCTGAACCTCAAGATCGACGGTGTGGACGCGGCGGGCGAGATCCAGGCCCTCCAGGACAACATCAACACCATGATCGCCAACCTGCGCGACACGACCCTCGCCAACGAGGAGCAGGACTGGCTCAAGGGCAACCTGGCGCGGATCTCCGGTCTGATGCAGGGCCGTCGGGATCTGGACGACGTCGCCTCGCTCATCATGAGCGAGCTGACGCCGGTCGTCTCCGCCCAGCACGGCGCCTTCTTCGTGGCGCTGCAGACCGGCTCCTCGACCGCCAGCGCCGAACTCGGCGGCCAGGGCGAGGGCTCGTACGAGCTGCGGATGCGCGGCAGTTACGGATACTCAGCCGGGTCCATGCCCACCTCCTTCCGTCCCGGCGAGACGCTCATCGGGACGGCGGCGGAGGAGAAGCGGACGATCCAGGTCAATGTGCCGCCGGGCTATCTGAAGATCTCCTCCGGGCTCGGCGAGGCGGCGCCGGCGCATGTGATCGTGCTCCCCGTCCTCTTCGAGGGGAAGGTCCTCGGTGTGATCGAGCTGGCCTCGTTCCAGCCGTTCACCCAGATCCAGCGGGACTTCCTCAACCAGCTCGCCGAGCTGATCGCGACCACCGTCAACACCATCAGCGTCAACACCAAGACCGAGGTGCTGCTGAAGCAGTCGCAGGAGCTGACGGAGCAGCTGAGGGAGCGCTCGGCCGAGCTGGAGCACCGGCAGAAGGAGCTCCAGGGCTCCAACGCGGAGCTGGAGGAGAAGGCGGAGCTGCTCGCCCGGCAGAACCGGGACATCGAGGTGAAGAACACCGAGATCGAGGAGGCCCGGCAGGTCCTGGAGGAGCGGGCCGAACAGCTCGCCGTCTCCATGCGGTACAAGTCGGAGTTCCTCGCCAACATGTCGCACGAGCTGCGCACGCCGCTCAACTCGCTGCTGATCCTGGCCAAGCTGCTCGCCGACAATGCGGACCACAACCTCTCGCCCAAGCAGGTCGAGTTCGCCGAGACCATCCACGGCGCCGGTTCCGACCTGCTCCAGCTGATCAACGACATCCTCGACCTGTCCAAGGTCGAGGCGGGCAAGATGGACGTCTCCCCGACCCGTATCGCGCTGGTCCAGCTCGTCGACTACGTCGAGGCGACGTTCCGGCCGTTGACCGCGGAGAAGGGGCTGGACTTCTCGGTCCGGGTCTCGCCCGAACTTCCCGCCACGCTCCACACCGACGAGCAGCGGCTCCTCCAGGTGCTGCGCAACCTGCTGTCCAACGCGGTGAAGTTCACCGACACGGGCGCGGTGGAGCTGGTCATCCGGCCGGCCGGGACGGACGTGCCGCAGTCGATCCGCGAGCAGCTGCTGGAGGCGGGTTCGCTGCGCGACCCGGAGGCCGAGCTGATCGCGTTCTCCGTGACGGACACCGGCATCGGCATCGCTGCGGGCAAGATGCGGGTGATCTTCGAGGCGTTCAAGCAGGCCGACGGGACGACCAGCCGCAAGTACGGCGGTACGGGTCTGGGGCTCTCCATCAGCCGCGAGATCGCGCGGCTCCTCGGCGGTGAGATCTACGCGGCGAGCGAGCCGGGCCGCGGCTCGACGTTCACGCTCTACCTGCCGCTGAGCCCCAGCGAGCTGCCTCCGCACGGGTACGGGCAGGATCCGGGGTCGATCGACCCGCAGTCGGGTCTGGAGCACGGTGCCGGCGAGGAGAGCGGGCCCTACGCGCCCGGCCCGATGGCGGCCGACCTGCGCTCCGGCGCGGGGGCGCTGTTCCGGCACCGGCGCAAGGCCGTGCCGAGCGGGGTGGACGCGCGGCCGGCGCTGCCGGGCCAGCCCGGCCGGGTCGGCCAGAGCGAGCAGGCGGCGGCCGACGAGCGGGCGGATTCCGAGCCGCGCCGCACGTTCTCCTTCGGCGGCGAGAAGGTGCTGATCGTCGACGACGACATCCGTAACGTCTTCGCGCTCACCAGCGTTCTGGAACAGCACGGTCTGGCGGTGCTGTACGCGGAGAACGGGCGCGAGGGCATCGAGGTCCTGGAGCAGCACGACGATGTGACGGTCGTTCTGATGGACATCATGATGCCCGAGATGGACGGGTACGCGACGACGACCGCGATCCGGCGGATGCCGCAGTTCGCGGGGCTGCCGATCATCGCGCTCACGGCGAAGGCGATGAAGGGCGACCGGGAGAAGGCGATCGAGTCGGGCGCCTCCGACTACGTCACCAAGCCCGTCGATCCCGATCACCTGCTCTCCGTGATGGAAGAGTGGATGCGCGGAAACGGAACCGGGGGTTGTTGACGGACTGTCGCCGAGGGCGTGTGAGGGCGCGATATTCGGGGAACCTTCTGGTCTCTCACCGCGTTTCTGCTACGTGCACAGTGACATCGCGGTGACAGGGTGTGGCGACAGGCGGGGTGCGGCTACCATGACCGGCACAAGGACGGACGGCGCATGGGAGTCGTCTTCTGGGGCGGCGCCCGGTGCTTCCCCCGGCTCGGCGAGTCGGGGAGAGCCGATGCCGGGGCGAGGAGGACGGGGCATGGTGCAGAAGGCCAAGATCCTCCTGGTCGATGACCGGCCGGAGAATCTGCTGGCGCTGGAGGCCATTCTCTCCGCGCTCGATCAGACGCTGGTGCGGGCATCGTCCGGGGAGGAAGCGCTCAAGGCGCTGCTGACCGACGACTTCGCGGTCATTCTCCTGGATGTCCAGATGCCTGGAATGGACGGATTCGAGACCGCTGCTCACATCAAGCGGCGCGAGCGGACCCGGGACATCCCGATCATCTTCCTCACCGCGATCAATCACGGCCCGCACCACACCTTCCGGGGCTACGCCGCGGGCGCGGTCGACTACATCTCCAAGCCGTTCGACCCCTGGGTGCTGCGCGCCAAGGTCTCGGTCTTCGTCGAGCTGTACATGAAGAACTGTCAGCTGCGCGAGCAGGCCGCGCTGCTCCGCCTCCAGCTGGAGGGCGGCAGCGGGCACGGCGGTCACGCCAAGGAGTCGGCGGGGCTGCTCGCCGAACTCTCCGCACGTCTCGCGGCGGTCGAGGAGCAGGCCGAAGCGCTGTCCAAGCAGCTCGACGACGACTCGGCCGACGCCGCGGCCGTCGCCACCGCCGCACATCTGGAGCGCAAGCTCACCGGGTTGAGGCGGGCCCTCGACGCGCTGGAGCCCGGCACCGGCGGACCGCCCGTGCTCCCCTCCCAGAGCTGACACGCCATCAGTCATTCGGCGCCCGCGGTGAGCGGGCGTCAGTTTCGCGCCCGGGCAAGCACGACACGAACGGGTGAGCCCGGACGCGCACGTGTCCCTCGCCCCTCACACCGGTAACCTCAGCATCATGGCCTCACGTACGTCCGGCAAAGGTTCCCAGGGCGCGGCGGGCACCGCGAAGCCGCGCGCCGGCCGTACGACTGGCGCCGCGAAGAAAGCGGCGCCCGCGAAGTCCCCTGCCAAACCCCCCGCGAAGAAGACCGCGGCCAAGAAGGCCGCGCCCGCGAAGCGCGCGCCCGCCAAGAAGGCCGTGGCGAAGAAGGCGGCCCCCAAGCCCGCTCCGTCCCCGACCGGGGGCGTCTACCGGCTCGCCCGCGGAGTGTGGCTCGGCCTCGCGCATGCCGTGGGGGCGATGTTCCGGGGCATAGGACGCGGAGCGAAGGGGCTCGACCCGGCGCACCGCAAGGACGGTCTGGCACTGCTGCTGCTCGGCGTGGCGCTCGTCGTCGCGGCCGGGACCTGGTCCAATCTGCGCGGGCCGGTCGGCGACCTCGTGGAGATGCTCGTCACCGGCGCCTTCGGTCGCCTGGACCTGCTCGTGCCGCTGCTGGTCGGGGCCATCGGCGTCCGGCTGATCCTCTACCCGGAGAAGCCCGAGGCCAACGGCCGGATCGTGATCGGCCTGTCCGCCCTCGTCCTCGGCGTGCTCGGACAGGTCCACATCGCCTGCGGCTCCCCGGGGCGCGGTGAGGGCACCGAGGCCATGCAGGACGCCGGCGGCCTGATCGGCTGGGCGGCGTCCAAGCCGCTCGTGTTCATGATGGGCGAGGTCCTCGCCGTACCCCTGCTGGTCCTGCTCACGATCTTCGGGCTCCTCGTCGTCACCGCCACCCCCGTCAACGCGATCCCGCAGCGGCTGCGCGCGCTCGGCGCCCGGCTCGGGATCGTCGAGCCCGCCGACGCCCCCGAGGCGGCCGAGGAGACCTACGAGGACGACTGGCGCGAGGCCGCTCCGCAGCCCACCGGCCGTTCCCGGCGCGGCGCCCCCGGGCCCGCGCAGGTGTACGACGTCGACCGGGCCGAGGAGGAGGCGCTCACCCGGCGCAGCCGCCCGCGCCGCCCCTCGGCTCAGCCCGCCTTCGACCGTCCGATGGACGCGGTGGACGTCGCCGCCGCTGCGGCCGCCGCCCTGGACGGCGCCGTGCTCAACGGAATGCCGCCCTCCCCGCTGGTCGCCGACCTGACCCGCGACGTCACCGCCGAGCGGGCCGCCGCCCTGGCCGCGACCGCCGCCGAAGCAGCCGAGGCCTCTTCCGCCGCCCCGGTGCCGACCGCCCGCGGCGAGAAGGCCGGACGCATCCCCGGTGCCGTACCGGATCTGACCAAGCCGGCGCCCGAGCACTCCGAACTGCCGCCCCGCGCGGAGCAGCTGCAGCTCTCCGGGGACATCACCTACGCCCTGCCCTCGCTCGACCTGCTGGAGCGCGGTGGCCCGGGCAAGACGCGCAGCGCGGCGAACGACGCGGTGGTGGACTCGCTCTCCAACGTCTTCGCCGAGTTCAAGGTCGACGCGGCCGTCACCGGCTTCACGCGCGGGCCGACGGTCACGCGGTACGAGGTCGAGCTCGGCCCGGCCGTGAAGGTCGAGAAGATCACGGCGCTGACGAAGAACATCGCGTACGCCGTGGCCTCCCCGGACGTGCGGATCATCTCGCCGATCCCCGGGAAGTCCGCGGTCGGCATCGAGATCCCGAACTCCGACCGGGAGATGGTCAACCTCGGTGACGTGCTGCGCCTGGCCGCCGCGGCGGAGGACGACCATCCGATGCTGGTCGCGCTCGGCAAGAACGTCGAGGGCGGCTACGAGATGGCCAACCTGGCGAAGATGCCGCACGTCCTGGTCGCCGGCGCCACCGGCTCGGGAAAGTCCTCGTGCATCAACTGCCTGATCACGTCGATCATGATAAGAGCGACCCCCGAGGACGTCCGGATGGTGCTCGTCGACCCCAAGCGGGTCGAGCTCACCGCGTACGAGGGCATCCCGCACCTGATCACGCCGATCATCACCAACCCCAAGCGGGCCGCCGAGGCCCTGCAATGGGTCGTGCGCGAGATGGACCTGCGCTACGACGACCTGGCCGCCTTCGGCTTCCGGCACATCGACGACTTCAACGAGGCCATCCGCAACGGCAAGGTCAAGCTGCCCGAAGGCAGCGAGCGCGAGCTCAAGACCTATCCGTACCTGCTGGTGATCGTGGACGAGCTGGCCGACCTGATGATGGTCGCGCCCCGGGACGTCGAGGACGCCATCGTCCGTATCACCCAGTTGGCGCGAGCCGCCGGCATCCATCTGGTGCTCGCCACCCAGCGGCCCTCGGTGGACGTCGTCACCGGCCTGATCAAGGCGAACGTCCCCTCGCGGCTCGCGTTCGCGACCTCCTCGCTCGCCGACAGCCGGGTCATCCTCGACCAGCCCGGAGCCGAGAAGCTCATCGGAAAGGGTGACGGTCTGTTCCTGCCGATGGGCGCGAACAAGCCCGTCCGTATGCAGGGTGCCTTCGTCACCGAGGCCGAGGTCGCGGCCGTCGTGCAGCACTGCAAGGACCAGATGGCGCCGGTCTTCCGGGACGACGTCACCGTCGGGACCAAGCAGAAGAAGGAGATCGACGAGGAGATCGGCGACGACCTCGACCTGCTGTGCCAGGCGGCCGAGCTGGTCGTCTCCACGCAGTTCGGCTCGACGTCGATGCTCCAGCGCAAGCTGCGCGTCGGCTTCGCCAAGGCCGGGCGGCTGATGGACCTGATGGAGTCGCGGAACATCGTCGGGCCGAGCGAGGGGTCCAAGGCGCGCGACGTGCTCGTCAAGCCGGATGAGCTGGACGGGGTACTCGCCGTCATCCGTGGGGAGTCCGTGGAGTGAGACGGCGGGGGTCCGGGACCCGATCGGCGGATGTCCGGGGCACGGTCCGCGGGGGAGTCGCGGGCCTGCTCCACGGGTGGCTCACGCCATAACGAGACCTGGCCGAGACTCACTCGTAAGGGAACTTGGGCAACCGTTTCCCGTGGGCGTACGTCAAGTTGGAGGGAGGGACAGAACGATGTCCCAGCCTCATGGCGTACAAACTGCGTCCGCCCGGTTGCCCCACCCTTTCGTACCACCCATAGACTGAACGTCCAGCAGGTGGTTACACGCTCGAAAGGCGCTCTCGTGTCCATCGGCAACTCTCCCGAATCCCCCGAAGACGACCGGAACTTCCCGGCAGACGACCGGGATTCGATCGGTCGTGCTCTCCAGCAGGCCCGGATCGCCGCCGGTCTCACCGTCGACGAGGTCAGTGCCTCCACGCGCGTCCGCATCCCGATCGTTCACGCGATCGAGGAGGACGACTTCACGCGCTGCGGTGGCGACGTCTACGCCCGCGGTCACATTCGTACGCTCGCGCGCGCCGTGGGACTCGATCCCGCACAGCTCATCGAGCAGTACGACGCCGACCACGGCGGCCGGCCCGCGCCCACTCCCGCCGCACCCCTCTTCGAGGCGGAACGCATCCGCCCCGAGCCGCGTCGCCCCAACTGGACCGCCGCCATGGTGGCCGCGATCGTCGCCGTCGTCGGTTTCGTCGGCTTCACGATGTTCAACGGGAACGACACGACGAACACCGGTGGAGCGGTGGCGGAGGGCCCGGCCCCCGACAAGAAGACCACCGCCCCCACCACGAAGCCGACCAAGACCCCGAAGCCGGTCCCGACGGGGAGCGCCATCGCGGCGGTCCCGAAGGACAAGGTCACGGTCAAGCTGACCGCGATCGACGACAAGAGCTGGATCTCGGCCAAGGCCAGCGACGGCAAGCTGCTCTTCGACGGGCTCCTCCTCAAGGGCGAGTCCAAGACCTTCCAGGACGACGAGCGCGTCGATCTGATCCTCGGGAACGCCGGCCCGATCGAGCTCTTCGTGAACGGCAAGAAGATCGAAGAGAAGTTCGAGTCGGGTGCCGTCGAGCGCCTCTCGTACACCAAGGGCGCCCCCGAGTCCGGATGACCTTCCGGGCGGCCGTCGCGCAGGTGAACCCTGCGCGGCGGGGGTACGGCCAGGACGAAGTAGTCTTGAGTCCATGCCCGAACGCCGTACCGTCGCCCTTGTCACTCTTGGCTGCGCCCGTAACGAGGTGGACTCGGAGGAGCTCGCAGGCCGCTTGGCAGCGGACGGCTGGGAGCTCGTCGAGAACGCCGAGGACGCGGATGTCGCCGTCGTCAACACCTGTGGATTCGTCGAGGCCGCCAAGAAGGACTCCGTCGACGCCCTCCTCGAAGCCAATGATCTGAAGGATCACGGCAAGACCCAGGCCGTCGTCGCCGTCGGCTGCATGGCCGAGCGGTACGGCAAGGAGCTCGCCGAGGCGCTGCCCGAGGCGGACGGCGTGCTCGGCTTCGACGACTACGCCGACATCTCCGGCCGTCTCCAGACCATCCTCAACGGTGGCAGCGTGGAGGCCCACACCCCGCGCGACCGGCGCAAGCTGCTGCCGCTGTCCCCGGTGGAGCGCCAGCAGGCCGCCGCCGAGGTCGCCCTCCCGGGCCACGGCGCCGTCGAGGCGCCCGAGAACGTGCCGGCCGACCTCCCCGAGGGACTCGCCCCGGCCTCCGGCCCGCGCGCCCCGCTGCGCCGCCGGCTGGACCGCAGCCCCGTGGCCTCGGTGAAGCTCGCCTCCGGCTGCGACCGTCGCTGCTCCTTCTGCGCCATCCCGTCCTTCCGCGGCTCCTTCGTCTCGCGGCGTCCCTCCGACGTCCTCAACGAGACGCGCTGGCTCGCCGAGCAGGGCGTGAAGGAGATCATGCTGGTCTCCGAGAACAACACCTCCTACGGCAAGGACCTGGGCGACATCCGTCTCCTGGAGAGCCTGCTGCCCGACCTCGCGGCCGTCGACGGCATCGAGCGGGTCCGGGTCAGCTACCTGCAGCCCGCCGAGATGCGCCCCGGCCTCATCGACGTGCTGACGTCGACCGAGAAGGTCGCCCCTTACTTCGACCTGTCCTTCCAGCACAGCGCCCCCGACGTGCTCCGGGCCATGCGCCGCTTCGGCGACACCGACCGCTTCCTGGACCTCCTCGGCACGATCCGGGACAAGGCCCCGACGGCCGGCGCCCGGTCCAACTTCATCGTCGGCTTCCCCGGCGAGACGGAGGCGGACTTCGCGGAGCTGGAACGCTTCATCACCCACGCCCGGCTCGACGCCATCGGCGTCTTCGGCTACTCCGACGAGGACGGCACGGAAGCCGCCACGTACGAGCACAAGCTCGACCAGGAAGTCGTGGACGAGCGGCTCGCCCATCTCTCACGGCTCGCCGAGGAGCTCACCGCCCAGCGTGCGGAGGAGCGGATCGGAGAGACCCTGGAAGTACTCGTCGAATCGATCGACGAGGAGGACGGCGTGATCGGCCGTGCGGCCCACCAGGCGCCCGAGACGGACGGGCAGGTCGTCATCACCACGGACTCGGTCGACGGCCGGGATCTCGCTCCCGGCCGTATGGTCGTGGCGAAGGTCGTGGGAACGGAAGGCGTCGACCTGGTGGCCGAGTGTCTTTTTGAGGAGGCGGGCAGATGACCGGAGTCCCGGCATCCGCTTCGGGCGGGACCGGTAGGCCCGCGCCCGGCGGCAAGCTGGGGGTCCCCCCTCGCTCGCAGGGCGCAGGGGGAACCAAGGCCGTCGATCAGGCGGGCCTCTGGAACATCGCGAACATCCTCACCATGATCCGTCTGGTACTCGTGCCGGCCTTCGTGGTGCTGCTGCTCCAGGACGGTGGGCACGACCCGGTCTGGCGTGCCTGGGCCTGGGCCGCGTTCGCCGTCGCCATGATCACGGACGTCTTCGACGGCCATCTGGCGCGGACGTACAACCTGGTCACGGACTTCGGGAAGATCGCGGATCCGATCGCCGACAAGGCGATCATGGCCGCCGGACTGATCTGTCTGTCGTCGCTCGGGGACCTGCCCTGGTGGGTGACGGCGGTGATCCTCGCGCGTGAGCTGGGCATCACGCTGATGCGGTTCTGGGTGATCCGGCACGGGGTCATTCCGGCCAGCCGCGGCGGCAAGGTGAAGACGCTGGCGCAGGGCTCCGCGGTCGGCATGTACGTCCTGGTGCTCACCGGTCCACTCGCCACCTTGCGCTTCTGGGTGATGGCGGTGGCCGTCGTGCTGACGGTCGTCACCGCTCTGGACTATGTGCGAGAGGCGATCATCCTGCGACGCAAGGGGCTGGAGGCGGAACGCGCCGCGAAGGCCGGCGGCGGGGCGGTCGGCGCGGGCGGAGAGGCGGGAGGCGAGTCCGTTCCGGGGCAGCCCGCCACGGGGCCGGAGGCCGAGGCGCCGGAGGTACCCGGGGGTTCCGGGGCGTCCGCGAAGGGACCCGCGGCGGGGTCGGCGCGATGAAGGAAGCCGCCCGGGTGCTGGAACTGCTCGCGGAGAGTGGTCACACGGTGGCCGCCGCGGAGTCCCTCACGGGCGGCCTGGTGGCCGCGGAGCTCACGGGGGTGCCCGGAGCATCGAAGAGCTTCCGTGGGTCCGTCACGGCGTACGCCACGGCCCTCAAGCAGGAACTCCTGGGGGTCGACGCGACCCTTCTGGCGGAGCGCGGAGCGGTCGATCCCGAGGTCGCACTGCAGATGGCGGCGGGTGCGCGCCGGCGACTCGGCGCCGACTGGGGGGTCGCGACGACCGGCGTCGCCGGGCCCGACCCGCAGGACGGACAGCCCGTCGGAACGGTGTACGTGGCCGTCTCGGGACCCGTCGGAGCCGGGAAAGTGGCCGCATTGCGGTTGAACGGCGGCCGTGCGGAAATCCGTAGAGAGAGTGTACGGAGCGTGCTGGAACTGCTCGTCGACGAACTCTCGGGAAATGCGCGGGCACAGGATACGGAACAGAACGGGGGGAATTGATGTTTGCAGCCCTGAGTGAACACGACATCGCTCCCCGCACGGCCGCAGCGCGAGGCGGTACGGTGGGGCGTGAAGGATGCGGCTACGCGGTCCGAGGAGGGAGCCACCGATGATTCTGCTCCGTCGCCTGTTGGGTGACGTGCTGCGTCGGCAGCGCCAGCGCCAGGGCCGTACTCTGCGCGAAGTCTCCTCGTCCGCCCGAGTTTCGCTCGGCTATCTCTCCGAGGTGGAGCGGGGGCAGAAGGAGGCTTCCTCCGAGCTGCTCTCCGCGATCTGCGACGCGCTTGACGTACGGATGTCCGAGCTCATGCGTGAAGTGAGCGACGAGCTGTCGCTGGCCGAACTGGCCGAGTCTGCAGCGGCGAGCGAACCGGTGCCCGCGCCGGTACGTCGCCCGATGCTCAATTCGGTGTCGGTGACGTCGGTGGCAGGTGTGCCCACCGAGCGGGTGACCATCAAGGCGCCCGCGGAAGCGGTGGACGTCGTCGCTGCCTGATCCGAAGTGGGCGAAAGCCCCGGGTGGTGTCCTCCAAGGACGCCGGCCGGGGCTTTCGTCGTTCTCGGGGGTCTCCCGGGCTCGATTTCACGATTCCGGTCGCGTTTCGTCCAAGATGCCCGGCTTCACGGGTCCGTGCCATGGTGGGGAGGAACGTACGACTGGTTGGAGATCCCGCATGTCTGTCGTCAAGAGTTCCCTGTCCGACGCCGACCTCAAGACGGTCGGCGGCGCCCTGCAGGGCGCGCTGGTCGACCTGGTCGATCTCGCCCTGGTGGCCAAGCAGGTGCACTGGAACGTGGTCGGACCGCGCTTCCGCTCCGTCCATCTGCAGCTCGACGAGGTCGTGGTCACCGCGCGTCAGCACTCCGACATCGTGGCGGAACGCGCTTCCGCGATCGGAGTGAACCCTGACGGGCGTTCCGGGACGGTCGCGTCGACGAGCGCGATCGGCACCGTGTCGGTCCCCGACGGGTGGATCAAGGACGGGGACGCGGTGGGGATTCTGGTCGAAGCGCTCGGCGCCGTGGTCGTACGGATGCGAGAGCGCATCAAGGTGACCGACGACCCCGATCCGGTCACCCAGGACATCCTCATCGGTCTGACGGCCGACCTCGAGAAGCATGCCTGGATGTTCCAAGCGGAGAGCGCTTAGGCGTGGCGCGGGTGCCGAGTGTGCCGCGGGCGCTGTGCTTGCCGTGCTCGGCGTGCGCCGGGTCTGCCTCCGGTGCGCCCTCCCGCCGTGTGATACGGCCGGTCTAGCGTCGACCGGAGGAGGCGGCCATGGTACGGCGACGGGTTCCGCTGGTGACGCCCGCGTGGATCGCGGGCGGGCTGGTGGCCGGCGGGCTGTGGTGGTGGGCGGTGCTGCGACTGGTGCTGGTCCCGGAGCACTCGGGACTGGTGGAGGGGGCGGTCGCGGCCGGTGGCTGGGGGTTGAGCCTGCTGCCGGTGCATGTGACGGCGTCCGCCGCCACGGGCGGCCGGGCACGCGACGGCCGGAGGGCGGAGCGCACGGGGGGCGCACCGGTCACCACGGCATCGCGACCCCGCCGTTGGGGCGGAGGATCTGACCCGTCGTGAACGACGCGGCGTCGGAGGCGAGGTGGAGGACCGCGTGCGCGATGTCCTCCGGCTCGCCCACCCGGCCCAGGGGGGAGTGGCGGGCCATGGCCGTCTCCGCCTGCTCCTGAGCGGCCGGCTCGTGGCGGTCGGTCATGGGTGTGCGGATCCATCCGGGGGCGATCGCGTTGACCCGGATGCCGTGCCTCCCGACCTCCGTGGCCAGGGTCTTGGTCAGTTGCACGACGGCGGCCTTGGTGACGCTGTAGCAGAGCAGGCCCGGGCTCGCCGTGTCCATCGCGCCCGAGGCCATCGTGACGATGGAGCCGCGGGTCCCGGTCGCGATCATCGAGCGGGCCGCTTCCTGGCAGGCGTAGAGGACCCCCTTGAAGTTGACCGCGAGGACGCGGTCCAGATCCTCGTCGCGGGTGTCCAGAACGGTGCTCGTGTGCATGATTCCGGCGACGGCCGCCATCGTGTGCAGCGGGCCTGCGCTCGCGACGGCCGAGGCGAGGGCGGCGCGGTCGGTGACGTCGAGGGTGTGGGTGTGCGCGGTGCCGCCCCGTTTCTCGACGAGATCCGCCGTTCCACGGAGGCCGACTTCGTCGAGATCCGCGCAGTGGACGGTGGCGCCCGCTTCCGCGAGGAGCGTGGCGGTCGCGCGGCCGATCCCGCTCGCGGCGCCGGTGACGAACGCGGTGCGGCCGGTGAGGTCGTACGCCGTGAGGGCCATGACCGGACCGTACGACCGAATCTGACGGACCGTCAATTGGTGTGCGAGGATTCTACGGAGGGGCCCTCCTGGCAGCCGGGGCACCAGTACGTGACGCGCTCGCCGAGCTCGGCCCTGCGGATGGAGGCGCCGCAGCGCAGGCAGGGGCGGTGCTCGCGGCCGTAGACGTGGAGATGCTGTCCGGGCTGCCGGGTCGTCGTGGTGCGGCGGTCGGGGCGGTCCTTGTTCGCTTCGAGGAGGCGATGGGCGGTGGCGACGAGCCGCTCGGGGACGTCGGGCGGCAGCTCGCCGACCGGGAGCCAGGGGGTGACCGCGGCGAGGAAGGCCAGCTCCGACTTGTAGACGTTGCCGATGCCCGCGAGATTCCGCTGGTCCAGGAGCGCCTCGCCGAGCGTGCGGGCGGGATCGGCGGTGAGCCTGCGGACGGCTTCCGCCGGGTTCCAGTCCGGGCCGAGGAGGTCGGGGCCGAGATGACCGACGACGTTCTGCTCCTCTGCCGTTTGGATCAACTCCAGGACAGGGAGGCGGTAGCCGACGGCGGTGTGCTCCTCGTTGCCGAGGATCGCCCGGATCTGGTGGGTCGGGCCGCCGCGCCAGCGCTCACCCGGGGCGTACACCTGCCATGAGCCGTCCATCCGCAGATGCGAGTGGAGGGTCAGGCCGCCGTCGAACCGGGTGAGCAGGTGCTTGCCGCGTGGCGTCACGTCCAGGACCGAGCGGCCGGTCAGATCGGCGGTGGCGAAGCGGGGCACGCGCAGATCCGACCGCGTCACGACGCACCCGGCGAGCGCGGCATGCAGTCGGCGGGCGGCCTGCCAGACGGTGTCTCCTTCGGGCATGGCTCCATCATGGGTCGGTTACGGGCGGAGGCGCAGCCCCCTCGGCGTGGCGTGGAAGCCGGCGGCCTCCAACGGGCGGGCGAGTGGCGAGGTCAGGGCGGGGGAGCCGTTGACCCGCTCCACCGTGACCGTACCGAGCGACCCCGCCAGGGCGGCCTTGGCCAGGGACTCGGCCGCCGTTCTCAGCGCGGGATCCTCCGCGTCGGTGGGCCAGGACAGCAGGGTCTTCCCGCCGCGCTCCATGTACAGCGTCAGCTCGCCGTCGACCAGGACGACCATCGAGCCGGCCTTGCGGCCCGGCTTGTGCCCGGCGCCGGTCGGCGGCTCGGGCCAGGGCAGCGCCGCCCCGTACGCGTTGGCGGGGTCGGCCGCCGCCAGGACCACCGCGCGTGGGCCGGCACCCGCCTCCGCGCCGCGGTCGCGGGCGGTCGCCGCCGCGCGCAGCCGGTCGACGGCTCCGTCCATCGCGAACTGGGCGGCGCCGAGCCCCTCCACCACATAGCCGCGGCGGGCCTGCCCGCTGTCCTCGAACGCCGACAGGATCCGGTACGTGGCGGAGAAGCCGCCCTCCACGCCCTCGGCGGCCACCGCGCCCCGGGTGACCACGCCGTGCCGGTCCAGGAGGGTGCGGGCGAGCGCGTGGGCGCGGTGTGTCGGCTCCGGCTCCGCGGGCGGCAGCAGCGACCAGCGGCCGCTGACGGTGGGCGGTCCGGTCCGGGAGGCGGGCCGGGCGGTCGCGGTGAGCGTGCCGTAACGGCCGCGAGGGACCGTGCGCTTGGCGCGGTGGGCCGTCGACCCCGCCGTACGGCCGGAGCCGAGGAGGGAGCGCAGCGGGGCGAGGGTGTCGTTGGTGAGCCGTCCGGACCAGGCCAGATCCCAGACCGCGTCGGCGAGTTGGGGATCGGTGACGTCCGGGTGGGTGGTGGCCCGTACCTGGTCCGCGATCTGACGGAAGAACAGGCCGTACCCGCCGGACAGGATGGTGAGCACCGAATCGTGGAGGGCGGTGGTCTCCAGCGGGTGCGGCGGCGGCAGCAGCAGGGGCGCCGCGTCGGCGAGGTAGAGGGAGACCCAGCCGTCCTTGCCCGGCAGGGCGCCCGCGCCGGCCCAGACGACCTCGCCGGTCGTGGTCAGCTCGTCGAGCAGTGCGGGGGAGTAGTCCCTGACCCGGGACGGCAGGATCAGCTTCTCCAGGGCCGAGGCCGGCACGGGCGCGCCCTGCAACTGCTCCACGGCGCGGGCCAGTCCGTCGATCCCGCGCAGGCTGTTGCTCCCCAGGTGCTGCCACTGCGGCAGGAAGGTGGCGAGCGCGGCGGGGGGTACGGGCTCCAGTTCGTGGCGCAGCGCGGCGAGCGAGCGGCGGCGCAGGCGTCGCAGGACGGCGGCGTCGCACCACTCCTGGCCGATGCCCGAGGGGTGGAACTCGCCCTGGACGACGCGGCCGGCGGCGGCGAGGCGCTGGAGGGCGCCGTCGGTGACGGCCGCGCCGAGGCCGAAGCGGGCGGCGGCAGCGGAGGAGGTGAAGGGGCCGTGCGTGCGCGCGTGGCGGGCCAGCAGATCGCCCAGCGGGTCCTTGACCGGCTCCGTGAACGCCTCGGGGACCCCGACGGGAAGGGCGGTGCCAAGAGCGTCCCGCAGCCGGCCGGCGTCCTCGATCGCCGCCCAGTGGTCGGCGCCGCCGATCCGGACCCGGATGGCCCGCCGGGCGGCTCCCAGCTCCTGGGCCCAGGCGGGGTCGCCCCCACGCTCGGTCAACTCGGCCTCGGTGAGCGGGCCGAGGACGCGCAGTGCGTCGGCCACGCCCTCCACGTCCTTGATCCGGCGGTCCTCGGTGAGCCACTGGAGCTCCTGCTCCAGCTCGGTGAGAACCTCCGCGTCGAGCAGCTCTCGCAGCTCCGCCTGGCCGAGCAGCTCGGCGAGTAGGCGGGAGTCCAGCGACAGGGCGGCGGCCCGCCGCTCGGCGAGCGGGGAGTCGCCCTCGTACAGGAACTGGGCGACATAGCCGAAGAGCAGGGAGCGGGCGAAGGGAGAGGGCTCGGGGGTGGTCACCTCGACCAGCCGCACGCGGCGGGACTCGATGTCGCCCATCAGCTCCTGGAGCCCGGGGACGTCGAAGACGTCCTGGAGGCATTCGCGGACGGCCTCCAGGACGATCGGGAAGGAGCCGAACTCGCTCGCCACCTGGAGCAGTTGGGCGGCGCGCTGGCGCTGCTGCCAGAGCGGGGTGCGCTTGCCCGGATTGCGCTTGGGCAGCAGCAGGGCCCGCGCGGCGCACTCGCGGAAGCGGGAGGCGAACAGGGCGGAGCCGCCGACCTGGTCGGTGACGATCTGGCCGATCTCACCCTTGTCGAAGAGCGCGTCCGCCGCCCCGATCGGGGCCTGATCGGAGTCGTACGTGGTGTCGAGGTGCCGGTCGGGGCTCACCGGGTCGTCGAGAAGGTCGAGGCCCATCAGATCGGCGTCCGGAAGGCGCAGCACGATCCCGTCGTCCGCGTGCATGACCTGGGCGTCCATGCCGTACCGCTCGGCGAGGCGGGCTCCGAGGGCCAGCGCCCACGGGGCGTGCACCTGGGCCCCGAAGGGGGAGTGGATGACGACCCGCCAGTCCCCGAGCTCGTCCCGGAACCGCTCCACCAGGATCGTGCGGTCGTCCGGCACGTGCCCGCAGGACCGGCGCTGCTCGTCCAGATACGCCAGGACGTTGTCGGCGGCCCAGGCGTCCAGGCCCGCGGCGACCAGCCGCAGCCGTGCGTCCTCGGTCTCCAGCGAACCGACCTCGCGCAGGAAGGCGCCCACCGCGCGGCCCAGTTCGAGCGGGCGGCCCAGCTGGTCGCCCTTCCAGAACGGCAGCCGGCCCGGCACCCCGGGGGCGGGGGAGACCAGGACCCTGTCCCGCGTGATGTCCTCGATCCGCCAGGAGGTCGTGCCCAGGGTGAAGACGTCGCCGACCCTGGACTCGTACACCATCTCCTCGTCCAGCTCGCCGACCCGGCCACCGCCCTTCTTGGGGTCGGCGCCCGCGAGGAAGACCCCGAAGAGGCCCCGGTCGGGGATCGTTCCGCCCGAGGTGACGGCGAGCCGCTGCGCCCCCGGCCGACCGGTGACCGTGCCCGCGACCCGGTCCCAGACCACGCGCGGGCGCAGCTCGGCGAACGCGTCCGAGGGGTAGCGGCCGGCCAGCATGTCCAGGACAGCCGTGAACGCGGACTCGGGCAGCGAGGCGAACGGCGCCGCCCGCCGGACCGTGGCCAGCAGGTCGTCCACCTGCCAGGTGTCGAGGGCGACCATCGCGACCAGCTGCTGCGCGAGCACGTCCAGCGGATTCGCCGGGATGCGCATCGACTCGATCGAGCCGCTGCGCATCCGCTCGGTGACCACGGCCGCCTGGACCAGGTCTCCGCGGTACTTGGGGAACACCACGCCCGTGGAGACGGCGCCGACCTGGTGTCCGGCGCGGCCGACCCGCTGGAGGCCGGAGGCCACCGAGGGCGGGGACTCCACCTGCACGACCAGGTCCACCGCGCCCATGTCGATGCCCAGCTCCAGGCTGGAGGTGGCCACCACGGCGGGGAGCCTGCCGGCCTTGAGGTCCTCCTCCACCTGGGCGCGCTGCTCCTTGGAGACCGACCCGTGATGGGCGCGGGCGAGGAGCGCGGGAGCGCCCTGGGCGGCGCCGGACTGGGCCATGATCTCGGCGGGCGGCGGGCCGTCGTCCGGAAGGGCCTCGCCGGTGGCGCGCTCGTACGCGATCTCGTTCAGCCGGTTGCAGAGCCGCTCGGCGAGCCGGCGGGAGTTGGCGAAGACGATGGTGGAGCGATGGGCCTGGACGAGGTCGGCGATCCGCTCCTCGACATGCGGCCAGATCGACGGCTTGTCGCCGCCGTCCGTGCCCTCGGAGGCCGGGGAACCTCCCAGCTCGCCCATGTCCTCGACCGGGACGACCACCGACAGGTCGAACTCCTTGCCGGACGGCGGCTGGACGATCTCCACCTTGCGCTGCGGGGAGAGGTAGCGGGCCACCTCGTCGACGGGGCGGACCGTGGCCGACAGACCGATCCGGCGGGCCGGGCGGGGCAGCAGCTCGTCGAGACGCTCCAGGGACAGCGCGAGATGGGCGCCGCGCTTGGTCCCGGCGACGGCGTGGACCTCGTCCAGGATCACCGTCTCGATCCCGGCCAGCGCGTCGCGCGTGGCGGAGGTCAGCATCAGGAACAGCGACTCGGGGGTCGTGATCAGGATGTCCGGCGGCTTCGTGGCCAAGGCACGGCGCTCGGCGGGCGGGGTGTCACCGGAGCGGATGCCGACGCGGACGTCCGGCTCGGGCAGCCCGAGCCGGACCGACTCCTGGCGGATGCCGGTCAGCGGGGAGCGGAGATTGCGCTCGACGTCGACGGCGAGCGCCTTCAGCGGGGAGACGTACAGCACCCGGCAGCGCTTCTTGGGGTCTGCGGGCGGCGGTGTGGACGCCAGCTGGTCCAGGGAGGCGAGGAAGGCGGCCAGGGTCTTGCCGGAACCGGTCGGGGCGACCACGAGGACGTCCGAGCCCGCGCCGATGGCCTGCCAGGCACCCTCCTGCGCCGACGTGGGCGCGCGGAAGGCCCCGGTGAACCAGCCGCGGGTCGCGGGGGAGAACGAGTCGAGCGCAGACCTGACCATGCCACCCATCGTGCACCCCGTCACTGACAACCGCCCGGACCTGGGGAAACCCGCTCGATGCCGAAGCGGCCGGTGGCGCAGAATGGAGCTATGGCGAGTGGGGAGCGGGCACGGTACTGGCAGTACTCCGAGCTGCCGGGCGTCGACCTGTTGCACGCCCACTACGTTCGCAAGGCGTTCGCCCGCCACACCCACGAGACCTTCGTCTTCGCCGCCATCACGGAGGGTGTCGAGGCGTTCCACTATCGCGACGAGCTCGTGCACGCGGGGCCCGGGCAGATCGCCCTGGTCAACCCCGACACCCCGCACACCGGGCATGCGGGTGTCCCGGAGGGCTGGACGTACCGGACGATCTACCCGGACGCGGAGGTGATCCGGTCGATCGCGGCGGACGCGATCGGGCTGCGGGGGTCCGTCGGCTTCACCGAACCCGTCGTGGACGATCCGTACGCCGCCCAGCTCGTCATCGGGGTCCACCGGGCCGCCGAGGAGGGCAACGCACTGGCCGCCGACAGCCTGCTGCGGCTGGTCACGGCGAGGATGCTGCGCAGTCACGGGGGTCGCCTGGTGTCGCCGCCGACAGCGCGCTCGGCCGGCGCGAGCAACGCGGTACGCGCGCGTGCCGTCCTGGAGGAGCGGATGGCCGACCCGCCGACCCTGGAGCGTCTCGCCGCCGAGTTCGGGACCAGCCCCTTCGCGCTGCTACGGGCCTTCCGTGAGACGTACGGGATGCCGCCCCACACCTGGCTGACGGACGCGCGCGTGCGGCGGGCGCGGCGACTGCTGGACGCGGGCACGACGCCGGCGGAGGCGGCCGTCGCCGTCGGCTTCACCGACCAGCCTCACCTCAACCGGCACTTCACGCGAAGCGTCGGCGTCCCGCCGGGCGCGTACCAGCGCGCGCGGGGCACCAGAGCGTAGGACCTGCGCTGGGGCGCGGCGGGGCGGGTGCGCAGGGCGGGCGGGAACGCGGCGGGACAGGCGTACGGGACGGCCGGTCGTAAGGCCGTAGCGGGGTGCAAGAACGTACAAGACCGCCGGTGGCCGCGGCTCGTAACGTCTCTCACGTGGCAGAACAGACAGCAACCCCAGTCATACGGGAGATCACGAAGCGGGACTCGGCCGTCGTACGCGACGCGCTCGGGGTCGGGATCGCCGTCGGTCTCTCCGGCTTCGCCTTCGGAGTGACCTCCGCGGGATCCGGACTCAGCCTGCTCCAGACCTGCGTGCTCAGCCTGCTCGTCTTCACCGGAGCCTCGCAGTTCGCCCTGGTGGGGGCGCTCGCGGCGGGCGGGAACCCGTTCACCGCCGCGGCGGGAGCGTTCTTCCTGGGCACGCGCAACGCGTTCTACGGACTGCGACTGTCGCAGCTTCTCTCCCTGCCGCGCGCCGCCAAGCCCTTCGCCGCCCAGTGGGTGATCGACGAGACGGCGGCGGTGTCGCTCGCGCAGCCGACGCGACGGGCCGCCCGGATCGGGTTCACCGTCACCGGACTCACGCTCTACGTGCTGTGGAACCTGACGACCCTGCTGGGCGCCCTCGGTGCGGAAGCCATCGGCGACACCGACGCCTGGGGCCTGGACGCCGCCGGACCGGCCGTCTTCCTGGCCCTGCTCGCTCCCATGCTGAAGACGGCGACGGAGCGTTACACCGCGGGGATCGCCGTCGTCCTCGGCCTCGGCCTGCTGCCCGTCCTCCCGGCGGGCGTCCCGGTCCTGGCGGCGGCGCTCGCCGCGCCGGCCGTGCTGTGGCTGCAGGGGCGGCGGATCGGCCGTACCGATGGGGCCGGCCGGATGGATGAGACCGGCGATGAGACCGGTGAGGAGAACAACCGATGAGTGTCTGGATCGCGATCGGCCTCACGGCCGTCGGCTGCTACCTCGTGAAGCTGGTCGGCCTCCTCGTGCCCGCCGGCGCGCTGGAACGCCCACTCGTCCAACGGCTCGCCGCCCTGCTGCCGGTCGCTCTGCTGGCGGCGCTCACCGCCCAGCAGACCTTCAGCGCCGACGGTGCCCTCACCCTGGACGCCCGGGTCGTGGGCGTCGCGGCGGCCGCCGTCGCCCTGGTCCTGCGGGCGCCCTTCCTGGTCGTCGTGGCCGCGGCGGTGCTGGTCACCGCGGGCGTGAGGGCCCTGGGCGGGTGACGGTGGCCCGCAGGCCGTCGTCCTGTGCGCGGGTGACGGCCGCCCGCGGGCCGTCACCCGGTGCGCGTCGCAGGCGCGGGTCTCTTGTGTCCGATGGCGTCAGTCGATCGGGCGGCCGTGGGCCCGCAGGGTGCGCAACGCCTCGATGGTGATCATCGGACGCGCTTCCAGTGCGGTCCCCGGGGCCCATCGGCGCCAGGTGACCGGCCAGCCGCCGTCCTCCTGCTGGGCGGCGGCGAGGTGGTCCAGCGACCGTGTCATCTCCTCGTCCGTGAACCATCGGCGGGCCAGGGAGTCCGGCACGCGCGCGTAGTCGTGGGGAAAGTGGTGCTCGCCGGGTGCGTACCCCGGTGCCACGGGGAAGTCGTCGAGGCGCTCGGGATCGAGGGCCGCCAGCCGCTGCTCCCGCACCAGCCGACCGAGGCGGTCCGCCACCGCCTGCGCCCGCGAACGGTCCGGGACCCCGTCGAGGAAGGCGACGGCCGCCTGGATCTCGTACGGATGGGACTTCTCCAGGGACTCGACCGCCGACCAGCAGAACTCGGTGGCACGGAACAGCCAGGCGTGCCACACCTGGTTCCGGTGGAGGAGCCCGACGACGGGGCCCGTGGAGAGCAGGGCACTGGGCGGGTCGTCGACGATCGGCACGAAGGGCGCGGCGGGGTAGCCGCGCAGTGACGGATGGATCGCCGGCAACGCCCCCTCGTGGGTGGAGATGTCGGTGAGGTAGCGGCAGATCCGCTCGACCCGCAGTCCGCCGCAGCGGCCGATCGAGTCGAGGATCCGCAGCGCGTGCCCGGTGTGCAGCGGCTGGCTGACGGGGCCGCGCAGATCCGGTTCGAGAGCGTGTCCGTACCCTCCGTCCTCGTTGAGGTACGCGTTGAGGGCGACTTCGACGGGTTCCGCGCCGCCGCGCAGGAAGTGATAGGCGAACCGGCGCTGTTCGAGCACGCGGGCCGTCAGCCAGATGAAGTGCTCGGCGCGCCCGAGGAGTGTCGGGTGCGGAGCCGCGAGAGGAGTTCCAGCCATGGTCCGACCGTAGGCCGCGCAGGACGTGTGACAAGGCTTACGGACCGGGCTGCACTCTTGGGAGCGGGATACTGGGTTCATGCGGTTGACGATTTTATGGGAGCGGATGGCGGACCACTTCGGTGCGTCCTACGCCGAGTCCTTCGCGCGGGACCATGTGATGTCGGAACTGGGCGGTCGTACGGTGCGTGAGGCACTGGACGCCGGCTGGGAGGCGAAGGACGTGTGGCGGGCGGTCTGCTCGGCACTCGACGTGCCGGCCGACAAGCGCTGAGACCCCCGGCCGGGGCGGAATGTCCGCGCCGTGCGCGAGACTGGCGGGGTGGCTCCGACTGACGACACCGACGAGACCGACAAGACGACACCCGACGAGACCTTCGACGCGACCCTCGGCGGGACCTCCGACCAGAGCGTGACCGCGAGAGCCCCGGAGACGGGGCCGTTGGCGCGCACGGAGGTGCGCGGCGCCCCGGTGGCGGCCCCCGAGGGCGAGCCGGTGGGCGCGTCCGGGCCGTCCGTGCCCGCCCCTTCCTCCGCGCCGGATGCCTCCGCGTCCCCCTCGGCCCAGGCCGGAGCGGGCGCGGCCGGACCACCCGCCGCCGGACGCACCTCGGCCGGATCCGCCGCGCGGATGCCCCGCTGGCTGCCGCGCGCCCTGCTGCTCGCCCTTGCGCTCTACGCCTGCTTCCAGCTCGGCAGTTGGGCCTTCCACCAGCTCATCGGCCTGCTCGTCAACGTCCTCGTCGCGTTCTTCCTGGCCCTCGCCATCGAACCGGCCGTCGGGCGCATGGCCGCCCGGGGGATGCGCCGCGGCCTCGCCACGTTCCTCGTCTTCTTCACCGTCATGGTCGTCGGCGTCGGCTTCGTGGTGCTGCTCGGGTCGATGCTGGCGGGCCAGATCGTCGACATGGTCGAGAACTTCCCCAAGTACCTCGACTCGTTGATCAACTGGATGAACCAGACGTTCCACACGGAGCTGTCCCGGGTCGAGGTCCAGGACAGCGTGCTCCGCTCCGACTGGCTGCGGAAGTACGTGCAGAACAGCGCCACCGGCGTCCTCGACGTCTCCGCCACCGTCCTCGGCGGCCTCTTCAAGCTGCTGACGATCTTCCTGTTCTCGTTCTACTTCGCGGCCGACGGGCCCCGGCTGCGCCGCGCGCTGTGCTCGGTCCTGCCGCCGGCCCGCCAGACAGAGGTGCTGCGGGCCTGGGAGATCGCCGTCGACAAGACCGGCGGCTACCTCTACTCCCGCGGTCTGATGGCGCTGATCTCCGGAGTCGCGCACTACATCCTGCTGGAGATCCTCGGGGTGCCGTACGCACCCGCGCTCGCGGTCTGGGTCGGCCTGGTCTCGCAGTTCATCCCCACCATCGGTACGTATCTGGCGGGCGCGCTGCCCATGCTGATCGCGTTCACCGAGAACCCCTGGTACGCGCTGTGGGTGCTGGTCTTCGTCGTGGTCTACCAGCAGTTCGAGAACTACGTCCTCCAGCCGAAGCTGACGTCCAAGACCGTGGACATCCACCCGGCGGTGGCCTTCGGGTCGGTGATCGCCGGCACGGCGCTGCTCGGCGCGGTCGGCGCGCTGATCGCCATCCCGGCCGTCGCCACCCTGCAGGCGTTCCTCGGTGCCTATGTGAAGCGGTACGACGTCACCGACGATCCGCGCGTCCACGGCCACCGGCGTTACGGAGAGGCGGTCGTCGCCCGGCTCCAGAAGGCGCTGCACCAGCGGAAGGACCAGGGGCAGGGGGCGACGCCGTCCCCGGAGGAATCGGCCTCCCGGGACGGCGCCTGACCCTGCGACGCCGTCCCCGGAGGAAGCGGCCTGCCTCCCGGGACGGCGCCTGACCCTGCGACGCCGTCCCCGGAGGAAGCGGCCTGCCTCCCGGGACGGCGCCTGACCCGTACTACGCCCGGCCCGCAGGC